>JAEZJA010000037.1 GCA_023415895.1 Bacillota bacterium | reverse complement strand
CATACCCAACAACTGCTCCCCCTCATTTTCCACCTCATCCGCCCCTGCCGGGCACCTTCCCCTCAAGGGGAAGGCTATTGAGTGTGCGGGTTTTGCCCGGGACTTGTTTACTTTAGTAGGCTTCCCCCCTTGGGAGAAGCTGTCTCCAATGCTCTCTTTGAGATCATTGTGGAGACTGATAAGGGGCATGCCCGACAGCTAGTCTCCCTCATTTTCCACCTCATCCGCCCCTGCGGGGCACCTTCCCCTCAAGGGGAAGGCTTATAGGGAATCTAGCTCTACAATTACTCTCACTGGAACGGGGAAACTTGTGTAACACACCTTCAAAATTTCATCCTTTAATACCCCCTATTTCACCCAGAATTGCTTATATTTTTTAGCCCGCTGATTAAAATTACCATTTTCTGCCTATACTCGTGTCAGCAATCCCATTAACATAAACGAGAGGCGGAAAATCCGTGAGTAAATTTTCAAAAGGCATTCGGGCACTGGCCGTTGGGTTAATTCTAACCATGGCGGTCTCCTTCAGCGGTTTTACGGGTGAATGCGATCAGATTCGCAGCCATGTCGTGCGTCTGCACATATTGGCCAACTCCGATTCCCAAGAAGATCAGCAACTCAAGCTGAAGGTGCGTGACACCGTTGTGAATACAGCGGCCAATCTCTTTGACGAAGCGAGCGACGCGAGTGAAGCCCTTGAGCAGGTTCAGGCCAAGCTACCCGAAATTGAGGCAGCCGCACAGCAGCGGGTTTACGATGAGGGCTATGACTACAAAGTGCACGCACAGCTGTGCAACATGTATTTCACCACCCGTCGCTATGATACGGTGACGCTGCCCGCAGGACAGTACAACGCCGTGCGCATTACCATCGGGTCGGGCAAGGGTCACAACTGGTGGTGCGTTATCTTTCCCCCGCTGTGTGTCTCGGCTTCGACCGATGCTTCCAAGCTGGACGATGTGCTGGAACCCGAGCAAAAAAACATTGTGACCGACGAGCCGCATTACGAGATCCGGTTCAAGGTTGTGGAAATTATCCAGTCCATTGGACAGAAGTTCAAGGAGTGGTTTGGCAACAAGAAGTGAAAAATTCCTTGCATTTCACGCTCGTCTATGGTAGTATAAGCCTAGTTTGTATTCGCGCGTTTTCATTTCGCGAATCGTAGCGGCTGTACGCAGCGATATAGCCGCTGTTAGGATCGTTATTACTATATGGAGGGTCTAAAATGACTGGTTTGGAAATTGCCATTGGAATTGTACTGATTGTTATGTCTTTGATTATCATTGCTGTGATTTTGCTGCAGGAAGGCCGCCAGGCCAATCTCGGCACGATTCAGGGCGCGGCGGATACCTTTTTAGAGAAAGGCAAAGCCCGTACTTGGGATGCCCGTCTGGCCAAATGGACCAAGGTCATTGCGATCACCTTCTTTGTGCTGGTATTCGTCGGCATGCTGATCACCAAGTTCTGGGGCGCCTAATTTCATAACGCATTGTCAAACGCCCTGCTCAGTGGAGCAGGGCGTTTGTTATTTTCTAAACTTTTATGGTATACTAGTCCCAATACAGAGCAGAGAACAGGATAAACGTTTTTTCTTTGAATAAGAATTAGCGTCGGGAAAGGACTTGAATTGCTATGGCGCAATTTACCCGAAAAGAAATGCGGACCCGTATACAGCAAGAACTGGAGAGCAAGCGCAAGGGGCTAACTTCCGCAAAGCTGGCTGCCGGGATCCGCATCAATCGCAGCGAACGCGCCCGCTTTATGCTTACGCTCGACCAGATGATCCGCGAGGGCAGCGTAGTCCGGGACAGCAAGGGACGGTGTACGCTTGCCAAAGGCAGCGGCACTCGCGCCCGCTTATTATCTCTGTCCCGCGGCTTTGGCTTTGCCCGGCCGGAAGCAGGCGGAGCCGACTGCTTTATCCCGGGACGTGACCTCGGCGGCGCGCTGCCCGGTGATACCTTGTTGCTTCAAGTTAACAAGGACAATCCCCGGGGCCCCTCCGGAAGGGTTATGAGCATTCTGGAAACCGGCCCCCACCTCTATGCCGGTCGGCTGGTATTGGCCGGCCCTCACCATTGGGAAATTGCCCCCGATGCCTTTATTCGATATGCACTTCCCATCCGCAAAAGCAATCTGGGGGATGCCGTTGAAAACGATAAGGTTCGCTTTTCGGTGGAAAGAGATGAACAGGGTGACCTTTATGCCATCGTCACGCGCGTCTACGGCAGTGCCGACAGCGCACGCGTCTGCGCTGATGCCATTGTTGATGCGGCCGGCATTCCCACCGCATTTCCGGCGGAGGTCGTCCGCACAGCAGACAGTCTGAAGGCCGCGGGCATCAGCGAGGACGATCTCAAGGATCGTACCGATCTGCGCAGCCGCGTCATTTTTACCATTGACGGCGCGGACGCCAAGGATCTGGATGATGCCGTGTCACTGGAACGTGTGGACGACGGCTGGCTGTTGGGTGTCCACATCGCGGATGTATCCAACTATGTGCGCGAAAACACACCGCTCGACGCTGAAGCGCAGCAACGCGGCACCTCGGTTTATTTTGCCGACCGGGTCATTCCCATGCTGCCCGTCGCCCTGTCCAACGGCATCTGCTCACTCAACGCCAATGAAGACAAGCTGACACTGTCGGTGTTGATGACGCTCGACAAGCACGGTGCCTGCCGGCATACGGAGCTTCGCAAAAGCATCATCCGTTCGTGCGTTCGCGGCGTATACGGCGAGATCAACGCGCTGCTCGATGGCAGTGCCACGGATAACCTCCATCAGAAATATGCGATGGTCGGCGACGCGCTGGCCGATATGAAGGCGCTGGCAGACATGCTGCGCCGTAAAGCCGCCCAGCGCGGCACGATGGACCTCATCAGCAGTGAGCCGGTTTTTATTCTGGATGAAAACGGTCATCCAGCCGATATCCGCGCGCGTGCGTCTGGTGAAAGCGAGGGCATCATCGAACAATTTATGATTGCGGCTAACGAACAGGTGGCCGCCTTTGCTCTCCAAAACGGGCTTCCCTTTGTTTTTCGCGTGCACGAGCAGCCCGATCCTGAAAAGCTGCAGAACGTCAGCCTGCTGGCACATCGTCTGGGACTCAAGCACTACCGCTTGGACAAGCAGTCGGATCAGCGTGACCTGATGGACGAGGCCAAGAGCACTCCTTATGCTCGCCTGATCTCCGATCAGCTTCTGCGTTCCATGGCCAAGGCGCGTTACAGCGAAAAAGGACTGGGACACTATGGGCTGGCACTCAAGGATTATTGTCACTTTACCTCCCCCATCCGCCGCTATCCCGACCTTGCCATTCACCGCATTCTGACCGATTGTCTGGGCGGCCAGCCTATCGATCGTTTGACCGCCCATTATGCCTCGTTTGTCCAACGGGCGGCCTCGTTCTCCTCGGAGTTTGAGATTCGTGCCATGACGGCGGAACGGGAGTGCGAAAGCTGCTATAAAGCGGAATACATGTCCCGTTTCATTGGCGAGGAATTTGAGGGAGTCATTTCCTCGGTATCCGCCTTTGGTTTTTTTGTGGAGCTGCCAAACTCCGTTGAGGGTCTGGTGCGTATGGAAACACTGCCCGAGCGGGAGCTGCGGTTTGATGAGGTAGCCTCCCTTGTCACGCGCAACGGACGGGCCAAATACACGGTGGGCCAACGCATTGCCGTGCGTGTGACAGGCACCGACGTTTCGGCCGGACAGATCGATTTTGAGCCGGTCAATTCCACTCCCCAGTGACAAGCGATTTGACAGACTGACCAGAAATACGGTATACTGGAAGAAAATCACCGCACCAACGGGTTATACTATCAAAATTAAACGAAAAGAGGGACGGTTATGTCTAATGTACAGCCACGACTTAATACCAAATCCGGGTTGCTGGAGCTGGGATATCAATTTACGGATGTGGAACAAGCCAATTTGTTTCGCAACATGTATCCGTACAACGATATCCCCAAGCTCATTTTCAACCATCGTATTGTGCCGATGAATCTCCCCCAGGAGATCTTTATCACCGACACCACCTTTCGTGACGGACAGCAGGCACGGTCTCCCTATACGGTCCAGGAAATCTGTGATTTGTTTACCCTTCTTCACAAGCTGGATAACGGAAGCGGTGTCATCCGTCAGACGGAGTTTTTCCTGTATTCCAATAAGGATAAGGAATCCGTTCTCAAATGCCAGGAGCTCGGGTATGATTTTCCACAGATTACCTCGTGGATTCGCGCCAAAAAAGAGGATTTCGCGCTGGTCAAGGATATGGAGCTCAAGGAGACGGGCATTCTGGTATCCTGCTCCGATTATCATATCTTCAAAAAGATGAACTGGACGCGCTCTCAGGCCATGAAAAATTATCTGGAGATCGTGGATGCCGCGCTGTGCGAGGGTATTATTCCACGCTGCCATTTTGAGGACATCACACGCGCCGACTTTTTTGGATTCGTGCTTCCCTTTGCCGAAAAGCTGATGGAGATGTCGCATGACAGCGGTATCCCGATCAAAATTCGCGCTTGCGACACCTTGGGGCTGGGCTCCTCGATACCCGGTGTTGTGCTCCCCCGCAGCGTACAGCAGATCATGTACGGACTGACCAACTATTCGGGCGTACCCTCGAAGCAGCTGGAATGGCACGGCCACAACGACTTTTACAATGCCGTTCCCAACGCCGTGACCGCCTGGCTGTATGGCTGCGCTTCGGTCAACACCTCCCTTCTGGGTATCGGCGAGCGCACGGGCAACACGCCGCTCGAAGCAATGGTGATTGAATACTGCCAGCTCAAAGGGCAAGACAGCGGCATGAATTTGAAGGTGATTACCGAGATCGCCGAATATTTCGAAAACCAACTGGATTTTGAAATCCCGCCCCGCACGCCCTTTGTCGGACGCGCCTTCAACGCCACACGGGCAGGCATCCATGCCGATGGGCTGCTCAAGGACGAGGAAATTTACAACATCTTCAACACCACCGACATACTCGGACGCCCGCCCATCGTCGTTGTGGATGCCCATTCGGGCGCGGCGGGCATTGCCGCCTGGATCAATTCCTATTACATGCTGTCGGGCGAGGACGCTGTGGATAAACGCGATCCCGGCATTGCCAGCATCAAAGCCTGGGTGGACGCCGAATATGCCGACGGTCGTACGACCGTTATCGGTGACGCTGAATTGGAACAGCAAGTCAAGCAGCACCTGCGCCGCGTCCTTACGCTGCGCGAGAGTCGTTCGGAATAGCTGCCCCCTATCATCCTAAAAGCTTGCCGCGGAGGGAGGCGCTTAGTCATAAGCGCCTCCCTTTTAGATTATTGGCGCAAATCCATTATTCGGAATGCAAAGGAGCATCGTGAGCATGGTCATCCTCCTTACGGGAGCATCGCATACAGGGAAAACTCTCTGCGCGCAAAGGCTTCTTGAAAACTATCGATTCCCTTACCTTTCCCTTGACCATCTCAAAATGGGCATGATCCGCAGCGGATATACCGACCTGACCGTGTATGATGACGATAAGCTGACGTCCTATCTGTGGCCGGTTGTCTGCGGAATCATCAAGACAGCCGTTGAAAACAAACAGAACTTGATTGTGGAAGGCTGCTATGTGCCGCCCGACTGGGCCGACAGCTTTGAGCAACCCTACTTGCGGGATATCCGCTATGTTTGCCTAATCATGACAGCCGGGTACATAGACAAACATTATAACAGCATCCTCTCCCACGCCAGTGATATTGAGCAGCGTGTGGACGACAGCGGCTGCTCAAAAGAATACCTGATACAGGAGAATCAACGCTATCTGGAGGAATGCAAGCGGTATGGCAATGCGTATATTCTGATTGAAAGCGAATATCGTGTGGATATAACGCTATAACATCCGCAACGCATTGAGCACAAGATGCATGCTCCTGTTTGTTACCGGTTTTACAAAAATCATCCGAGCGGATAGCTTTCACCTCTTCCCAGAGAATAAAACTGTACAACGATGTGTTTCAACCGCTGCTTTTACAGGTGCGGTTATCTTTATTATCTTTTTTGTCTTTTTATATGATACGTTTCCATCCAACTCTGCCCAAGCCCCCGTTCAACCTGCGTTCCCCTTCCAATTGAAACTTTGGAAAAAATTTCAATTTCTATATTGACAAATGTTTGACAAAGTATTATTATCAATATCGAGAATAATATTATTTTTAAGAACAATACTTATTTTATGTCAAAGGAGGCGTATGCATGGAGCAGCAACCTGCTATTTCAATGCTACTC
>JAEZJA010000203.1 GCA_023415895.1 Bacillota bacterium | reverse complement strand
GCCTCCTCCATACAAAACCCGCCGATTGGAAGATTGCTCTTTCAACCGATGATGACTATGTATTTCGGTCGTCATAAGCCTCCCCATATAGGGGAAAGCTGTCGCCACAGGCGACTGATGAGGAGCGGTTATAAAAGCGCGTCAAACAAGGTTTTCGCTCATACAACACCTCATCCGAGCGGCTTTCGCCGCCCACCTTCCCCTCAAGGGGAAGGCATTCACAAGGAACCCACTTCATGAAACAAAGTTTTAAAGTATTTATAACGATTACAACGATTCGATTTCCTTCATCAATTCGTCCACAGCACAGCTTTCGTCCACCGTGCGGATAACCTCGCCCTTTTTAAAGAGAACGACCTTGCCCTTGCCTCCGGCGATGCCCACATCGGCTTCGCGCGCTTCTCCCGGCCCGTTGACAATACAGCCCATCACAGCCACCGTTACTGGCTTATGGACGGCGCGCAGCCGCTCCTCCACCTCATGCGCGATGCGGATGAGGTCGATCCCGGTGCGCCCGCAGGTCGGACAGGACACCAGCGTCGGTTCTCCCGTACGCAGGCCCAATCCCTTGAGCAGATCGATGCCCGCCCGGACTTCCTCGATCGGGTCGGCGGTCAATGACACGCGGATGGTATCCCCAATGCCGTGCAGCAGCAGCGAGCCGATGCCCGCCGCCGATTTGAGCAATCCCATGCGCTCGGTTCCCGCTTCGGTCACACCAAGGTGCAGCGGATAGTCGCACGCCTCACTGACAAGCTCATACGCACTCACCATGGTCGCGACATCCGACGATTTGATGGACAGCACGATATCATGGAAATCAAATTTTTCAAGCAGCGACGCATGATACAGCGCGCTGTCCCGCATGGCTTCCGCCGTCGGGTGGCCGTATTTGGCCAGAATGTCCTTTTCAAGCGAGCCCGAATTGACGCCGATACGGATGGGAATATGGCGCTCGCGGCAGGCGTCGGCGACCGCCTTGACACGGCTTTCGGAGCCGATGTTGCCCGGGTTGATGCGGATTTTGTCCACGCCGGCGGCAGCCGCCTCGATCGCCAGCTGATAATCAAAATGAATATCCGCCACGATGGGAATGGAAACGGCTTCTTTGAGAGCCGCAATCAGCGGCACCGCCTCCCTGTCGGGCACGGCGGCACGCAGCAGTTCACAGCCTGCCGCTTCGAGACGGCGCGCCTGTTCGACACTCGCGGCAAACTCGTGCGCCGGTGTGTTGAGCATGGTCTGCACCGAAATGGGATGATCCCCGCCGATGGCCAGCTTCCCGGCCATGACGGTTAAAGATTTGCGACGATTCAAGAGTCATCCTCCCTTTATGAAACTAGCATAGAATGGGTGAATGCCAGCCTATCCACCGATCAGGCGGGTGATATCGCTGAACGTGACCACAACCATGAGCAGCAAAAGAAGAATCAGCCCAATGGCGTGAACCATACTTTCATATTTTGGCTTGACAGGATGGCGGAAAATGCCCTCGTAAATCAAGAACATCAATCGTCCTCCGTCCAGAGCAGGAAGGGGCAGCAGATTGAAAATGCCCACGTTGATGGTAATCAGGGCAACCATCATGAACAAGGTGTTCAGCCCTTCGCGGATATCCGCCGCCGTTGTCACATTTTCCACGGCCTCCCCAATCGCATCGACCGTGCCCACTGGGCCGGACAGCTCATTAAGGCCGTATTTCCCCGTGATAATCTCACCCAGACTGCGCCACACAAGCGTAGCGAGGGAATACTCCGTCTTGCCCGCCTGTGTGATCACCGACAGGGGGGTGCGTTCAATACCTTTGACGCTAAAATCGTAGATCAGATAGCGGGTGCCCGTCTTTTCGTCGACGGCATGATCAAATTGCACCGCCGGCAGCTTGACCGTCTGCTTCGCGCCGTCGGTTACACGCTTGACCTGCATATCCAGTGTATAATCCTCATCGCTCTGCATCAGCATGGCAATATCCCGGTCGGTAACCACGCGCTTGCCGTTGATGCGCACGATCGTATCGCCCGCACGCAAACCGCTCGCATAGGCGAGGGACTGCTCATTGAGCTGCGCGATCGTGGTGCTGGAGAACTGCACCTTTCCGTTCGAGTCGGGAACCATGAAGGCGGAAAAGATGACCACGAGCACGACAAAACCCAAAATGAGGTTCATCACCGCACCCGCAATGACAATCAGGACACGCCGCCAGACACGCTTGCTGCCAAAGGCGCGGGGGTCGGGGCTTTCGGCGTCCTCCCCTTCCATGGCACAATAGCCGCCGATGGGGAATGCGCGCAGCGAGTATTTGGTTTCCCCTTTGCCCCATTTGAGAAACGCCGGGCCCATGCCGATGGCAAACTCATTGACCTTCACGCCCATCAGCTTGGCAACCAGGAAATGGCCCAGCTCATGAACCACGATAATCACGCCAAAAATCAGAACGGCAACGAGAATCTTTCCCGCTGTGGCTAGTATTGCAGCGATGGTACTCACCTCTCCTTTGTATTGTCACGGCAGGCAGCCGCGGCAGAGATTGTGCTTTCACGCACGGCACGGTCGGTTTGCAGAATCTGTTCCACGCTGCCATCGGCTGCCGGCAGCGAAACCTCAAGGGCGCGGCAGACCAGTCGGCCAATATCGCCGAAGCCAATCCGTCCCTCCCGGAAGAGGGCAACCGCCTGTTCGTTGGCCGCATTGACAGCTGCGGGTGCCAGTCCCCCGCGCGCAATCGCGCGGCGGCAGGCATCCATACACACAAAGGACGCATAATCCGGCCGAAAGAAGGTCAGCTTGCCCCATTCGGCCAGATCAAGCTGCCGCACGGGCGAGGGATAACGCTCCGGCCATGTAAGCGCATATTGAATCGGAATGCGCATATCGGGAACGCCCAGCTGCGCAATCACGGAATTGTCGTCGTATTCGACTAAGGAATGCACCACGCTCTCGCGATGGATCACAATATCAATATTCGCAGGGTCGACATCAAATAACCAGCGGGCTTCAATCAATTCCAGTCCTTTGTTCATCATGGTGGCGGAATCAATCGTGATCTTGGCACCCATGCTCCAGTTGGGATGCTTGAGAGCATCGGCCAGCGTCATGTGCTCAAGTTGCTCGGCGGTTTTGCCGAAAAAGGGGCCGCCCGAGGCCGTTAAAATCAGGCGTTTTAGAGCGCGGTTGGAGGGTGCGCCCTGCAGGCACTGAAAAATGGCCGAATGCTCACTGTCCACCGGCAGAATGGTTACGTTCCGGCGGGCAGCCGCCTGCATGACCACCGCGCCGCCTGCGACCAGCGTTTCCTTATTGGCGAGGGCGAGCGTGTGTCCTGCTTCAATGGCCGCCATCGTGGGCTGCAGACCGACCATGCCAACCACCGAATTGAGCACGATATCTGTATCGGCGCTGGCGGCTTCGCACAGACCGTCCATGCCTGCGCCGATGCGCACAGGGAGATCGGCCACGCGCGTGCGCAGATCGGCGGCCGCCTTTTCATCATACAACACGGCAAACTCCGGCTGCCATTGCCGGATCTGCTGCTCCAGCAACTGCACGTTGGAATGGGCGGCCAGCGCCGTCACACGGCAGTTTCTCTGCTCAACAACCTCCAGCGCCTGACGGCCGATCGAACCGGTCGATCCCAGAATGGTCAGTCGCTTGTTCTTTTGCTCTCTGTCCAATGTCTCGCGTCCTTTTCTCAATAAATAAAGGGTACGTAGTATATAAGCAGGGCCATCAGAGGCGCCACGAGCAGCAAGCTGTCGAAACGATCCATCACGCCGCCATGCCCCGGCAGCACATTGCCGAAATCCTTGACGTGAGTCTGACGCTTAATCACAGAGGCAAACAAATCGCCGAGAACCGACAGCGGCGCGCATACGAGCGCCAGAAGCGCGATCTGCCACAGGCTGACCGTCGCCGTATTCTTCAAAAAGGCGATCTGGTAGACCCAAGCGATGCCGACCGACAGCACTACCGAGGAAAGAATGCCGCCGATGAGGCCTTCCACTGTCTTTTTGGGACTGATCTTGGGGCACAGCTTGGTTTTGCCGCAGAAGGTACCCACAAAATACGCGCCAATATCGCTCAGCCACGCCATGCCGATGGCCAGAATCACATAAAACAGGCC
>JAEZJA010000196.1 GCA_023415895.1 Bacillota bacterium | reverse complement strand
GGTGTACTCGTCGTTTCTGTGGGTATTAAGTTGCTGCTAAGCATGCCATCCTATGTTGTCCTGTATCCCAGTTTGGATAATACGGAAGCTCAAGCCGTGGTCGGTGAACTTGAGGAACGAGGAGTCTCTTATAAGGAAAAAGACGGCACCATCTATGTGCTTTCCCAACAGGAGGATTCCCTTCGAATGGAGTTAGCCAACAAGGGATATCCAACGACCTCGCTGAACTACGATTTTTTTACCAAGAACATTGACGTGATGACGACGGATTATGAAAAAAAAGTGATTGAACAATATCAGCTCAATCAGCGTCTGGAAGCGGTTATCAGCACGCTCGACTGCATTAAAAGAGCGACTGTGACCATTACCGTTCCCGATAAAAGCACCTATGTTTGGGATGGCAACACCCAAACGTCATCCGCATCGGTTACGGTGACTTGTATGAACGGCAGGGCGCTGACAGCGGCGCAGGTCAACGGCATCAAAAAGCTTGTATCCAAAAGTGTTCCCAATCTCACCGAGGAAAATGTCGTGGTGGTTGATACCGAAACGGGGGAAGAACTGGATGGGGAATCCGCCCGTACGGCGGTGGACATTTCGGAATTCAAGCTGGCGATCGAAGACGAATATGAGAACAAAATCTCAAAGAGCATTTGCAAAGTGCTGTCACCGGTGTTCGGGGAGAGCAATATTCAGGTTACGGCAAAAAGCATTATGGACGTGGATTCCAAGGTCAAGGAGATCATCACCTACCAGCCTGTGGATGGTACCAACAACGGTGTGGTCAGCGAAAAAACCACCGATATGGAGCAGGAACGAAACGACAGCGCGACGGGCGGCGCTGCGGGCGGCGCTACGGGTACACAATCCAATACCGAAATCCCAACCTATTCGGGCGTAACCGTGGACGGAAATACGCTGTACGTGAAGGATTCCGCAACATACAAATATCTGGTGAGTCAGACGACCGAACAGATACAGAGCGATGCAGCCAGTGTCTCTGACCTGACCATCGCGGTGGTCATCAACCAGGAAGCGATGACGGACGAGCAAAAGGCCGAGGTTACCAAACTGGTGGCCAATGCTGCGGCGATCAGTACGGAGAAGGTTGTTGTCTACGCAACCAAATTTGTCAAGGACGAAACTCCGGTGATCAATCCCGGAATCCAACCGGATCCCCTCCCAGATTGGCGGCTGCTTGCTCTGGGGGCGGGAGGTTGTCTGCTGCTCTTGATGGTATTTTTGCTGCTTGTCAGCCGTTCCACAAAGAGCAAACGGAAACAGAAAATGGCGGATCAGGCCGACCAAGCGCTGCATCAGGGGGATCCCGATCTGTCAAAATACGATTCCATAAATGCGGAAGGAGAAGCGGCGATCAGGGAGCGCAAAGCGTTGGAAGCATTGCGCGCCGCTCAGAAGACTCGCGAAGATGATTTGCGGAGTAATCTGCAGGAATTTTCGGCTCAGAACCCCGAAATTGTTGCACAGCTCATTCGAAACTGGGTGAGGGGGGAAGAGAATGATGATTGAAACCCCAAAATCCGGAATTCAGAGGGCTGCGTGTGTCATCGTTGCGCTTGGCGTACAGCGTGCTTCCAAAATTTATAAGTATCTCTCAGAGGACGAAGTCGAGCAGCTCACGCTCGAGATTGCCCGCCTGCCTAACCAGTCTGTTGAACAGGTGGAAGAAACGCTGGAGGACTTTTATCGTTACTGCCTGACACAAAAGGTAATTACCGAGGGCGGTGTGGAATATGCGCGTGCCGTGCTCGAAAATGCCTACGGGGCAACGGCAGCGACAGCGCTGCTGGACAGAGTGACCAAGTCGATGCGCTCCAAGGCGTTTGAATTTATTCGCAAGGCGGATTATAAGAATCTGCTGGCCATTATTCAAAATGAACACCCACAAGCAATCGCTTTGATCCTGTCTTATGCCAGCGCCAGCCAGGCGGCAATGGTTATTGGCGAGCTTCCCAAGGAAAAGCGGATTGATATTGTGGAACGCATTGCCAATATGGATCGCACGTCACCCGAGGTCATCAAGATCATTGAACAGAACCTTGAAAAGAAATTTGCCTCCATTATGTCGGTTGACTTCATGGAGGTGGGCGGTGTTAATTACATAGCGGATATCATGAACAATATGGATCGCGCCAATGAAAAATACATCTTTGATGAACTTAATCGTAAGGATGCACAGCTTTGTGACGATATCAAAAAGCGCATGTTTGTCTTTGAGGATATTACCTCCCTCGACGATATGTCCATCCAGCGCTTTCTGCGCGAAACCGATCCCAAGGATCTCGTTTTTGCGCTTAAGGGTGCCAACAGGGATGTGGCGGATATTATTTTCAAGAATATGTCCACCCGTACGGCGGATACCATTCGCTCGGATCTGGAATTCACGCATAATGTACGTCTTCGTGATGTTGAAGAAGCACAGCAGCGCATTGTCGGTGTAATACGGCGTCTGGAGAACGAAGGCGAGCTCGTAATTTCTAAGGGCGGAAAGGATGAGATCATTGCCTAACGTCATCAAAGCGACCGAGTATGTGTGTATTGCGGAAGCGGCCATCAGTGCCTTGTCTTCACAGTCCAGGACCACGAGCGGGGGCGGGTGTGCTGTCAGGGGGCAACCTACCGATACCGCTCGTGAACAGGCCGAGAGGCAAGCACAGGAATGGCTGGAAACCACCAAAGTTATGTGTGACCAGATGCGCCAAGAAGCGCAGGCCAAAATCGAAGCAGACGCGATACGCGTCAGAGAACAAAGCCGCCAGGAGGGCTATGAGCAAGGATTTGAGCAGGGTAAGCGCGACGGGCATCAAAACGGATACCAGGAGGGCGCGCGGCAAGCGGCGTTCGAGCAGCAAGAACTGCTCGAACAGATGAAGACGCTGCTCCGAGACTTTGAACGTCAAAAGCAGCTGATTTTGCAGCGCTATGAGGAGGACGTCCGCAAGCTGGCCTTTTCCATTGCCACCAAGGTCATTCATACCGAGATACGTACCAATTCCGAAGCAATGGAAGCCATCATCCGTGCCGCTACGCAGGATTACCAGGATGAGGCCTGGATACGCGTGACCGTATCCCCGGACACCATTGATCTGTTCTCCAAGCACGGTAGTCAGATTCTGTCGGCAATCCGGGAATCCTCCGGCAATGTCAAAGTCCTGACATCACCCGAATTTACAAATGGCGACTGCGTCATCAATACGCCCGCCCTGATAGTGGACGCCGGTGTCAACACACAGCTCAAAAAAGTTCAGGCTGCCCTCAAGCTTTAGATTACATAAACGAACTAGAGACACTGAAAGCGGGGGAGGAAGCGCCGTGAACTGTTTGGAAGCACAGGAAGCCTTGATGGCGCTCAACACCTTT
>JAEZJA010000096.1 GCA_023415895.1 Bacillota bacterium | reverse complement strand
GCGTCGGCATAATAAAACCGTAGCTTTCCGTCCCGGCACAGCGGTTCGCCCAATGCGTTGAAGCGGTCAACGATCTCAGAGAACTCCTCCGCCTCACAAAACAGGCGGAAAGCGTCCCGCAGCAGGGGCAGATCACTCGGCTTTAAGCAGAGTGCTTCCCTTATTGCCTGCCGCGCACCGGCGGCATCGCCAAGGGTATAACGGCAGCCGGCCAAAGCGTACCAGGCCCAGGCAGTCGGTAGAATCGCAAGGGATCGTTCCAATTGCTCAGCCGCACCCGCGGCATCCCCGGCCTGTAACGTCATCAATCCATAATGGAACCAGGCATACCAATTGCCGCCGTCCCTGTCAAGCGAATCAGCCAGCAATTGCCTCCATCTCTCTCCGGCCATGTAGTCTCCCGGCGCTTCGTCCGCCGCAGGGCAGGGCATGTGACCGGTTTCCAGCAATTCGATCCAATGTTGTTCGGCTTGCCCGGGACATCCGAAATCGAGATGGTTGGACAGCGGTGGTTCACCCGCCGCTGCACGTCGGGCGTTTTCAAGCGCACCGCTCCCCGATCCTTTCAACACGAGACGCCCTGGTCGGAAAACAGTATCCAGCTTATCTGCCGCCAGCTGGGTTTCCAGCTGATCCTCCGGCATGAGGGTCGCCACACGGGCGGCTACATCGCGGCGTGCCTCCCCCCATTCCCCTTGCAGGGCGGTTTGCCCCACTTGGATGGCGCCATACGCCTCCACCCATTCCCAGGCTGCAAGTGGGGGCATGGGAATGCACTCGTATTGCGTGCGTCCCAATCCAGCTTGAATCTCTATGTAACGGCCCGCCTTGTCGGTCAGGAACCGTTGCCAATTTTTTCCACCCTGCCCCTGCCCCCAGACAAACAGCTTGCGTCCCTTCAGTCGGGATGTCGAGGTCTGCAGCAATCCGTAGCCATTCGGGCCAAGAGCGGCGATGTATTTTTGCGTCTTGTCGTCGGTGACATAAAAATAATCCATTGAGCATTCGGTATTAACCGGATAGGAAACGTCCCGCTTTCCGCGATAAGGCATTTGGAGTTTTTTGATTGTATTCCAATAGCTATAATACGACGCGTCTGCGGGGACGACCACCCGGCCGCCTTGCTGCTCCGGCACGGCAATATTGCTCCACCAATACATAGGCGTGGTTTTGTCATTCAGATTGACGACACGCATGCGGCAATGCAGAAAATGTGAATCCTCCGGGAGGGTGAAATCCATCTGGTATGTCATGTTTCTCAGGCGCTCGTACTCGTACATGCGTAACACGGGCGCTCCGTCGGCTGTTTCCAGCGTTTGCGTGAACAACGGCGCGCATGTAAAGGGGCTGTGCCCGATCATGCCGATATTCCATTCCACTCCGCCGCTGAACCAGGCATTGCGCAGTGCCAGATTGCATATTTGAATGCAGTCATTGACATACAACAGTTCCCGCCCGGCCTCTTTGTCGTACAGAGACCACAGCCGTCCTCCCATCTCGGGCAAAAAAACAGCCTTTAAATAATCATTTTCCAGAACAGCGGCACGGAAGGCGGTTTCCCGTAATTCCCGTGCGTAAAGGTTCTGTTGTGTATAGGGGTAAATCGTATGGAGCTTGCCGATGTCGAAGAAGATCTCGTCTTCCTCACCCAGTGTTGCCGCCTTTTGCGTTTGGACATTGATCATCGGCAGCACCGATGGCAGGAGATTCTCACCCTCCAGCCTCGCGGCACGAAGGGTAATCGTTTCTATTGTTAGTGTAGGTTGCATTCGCATCCCTCCGTTGCAATGATGTTGTTGAGTTTGCTTTATTCCGCAGTGCCGCTTTCCGATGGGTATTCACGGATCACCGTCTTGGCCGTTTCCCATAAAGCGAGCTGGTTATCCAATCGCTTGAGCTCGTTGCCTTCAAGCTCGCCGCGCAAGGCGCGGGCTGCTGAGACCGCCCGATCAACCCGGGCAATGGCTTGGGGCGTGTACATTTCCTGTGGCTCGGGCATATGCCAAGCGATCGCCTTGGCATCGCAACGGCCATTGATGTCAGCAAGGCAGAGATAATAGGTCAGCATGGCGTCGGCGGCTGCGCCGAACAGCTTGTGGCAGGCGTCGGTTAGAATCTGCGTCGCGGTCGGACGGTTGTCCCACATGCCGTACGCTCCGACATACCACAGAGGCCATCGCAGCGGATAACTGCTTTCGGTGTCGTTGAAAGCTTCGACCGGGCCTTGATCATAATAGACATACTGCGCGCCAAGTTCCTTAAAACAGCGTTGGTTGCGGGTAGCTAAATCGCCCTGAATCCATGGGATGTCCTTCCACACAGGATTGGCGGCTGCCGGACAGTACCAATCCCAGACCGATACATTGCGGCAATCCGTCATCTCAATCCATTTACGGGAGTTCTCCAGCCAAGGACGCTCATAATAGTCATGGCCAAATTCGTATTCGTACCGGATGTGATAGCCGCAGCCGGGACCATCGTCGGCCGGGTGACACATACAGGATTCCTTGCAAAACATCAACATGGCATTTTTATGGAGCGCCATTTTACGGCGGGGCGGGTCATATGTGGGAAAGTAGACGAAAAACATGAGTTGTTTATCCGGCCAGGACTTCTCCAGCCGTTCGGCTACCCGGTTAACAAAGTAAACCATGACCTCGCTCGGCGTACCCAGCCTGCGGCACTCATCACACTCACAGAAACCTTCGAAATAGCCGTCGTTGGCCGATAGGGCCGCCTGCGTGCTATGGGGATGCTCGCGAAAATACCGATCGAGTTTTTCGGCGGTAAGACGCTGCACCTCCTCATTGGAATAACACATCTGCCACCATTCGATGTAGGGGTTACGCTTGCCGTCCACGAGACAATACCATTCGGGATGTTCTTCAAAATACTGCTCACGAGGGAACAGCTTCCAGAAAGCATGATCGATTTCCTTTTCCTCGCCACCCATATACCATCGGCGGGCCAAGTCGGGGTTGCGGCGCGACACCCATGTATGACGCGAGGTGAAGCTGGGGACATGATCAATATGTAGGTATCCAACCGCTATTGTTTTCACACGGGGAATGATCTGCCACAGCTCGTCAGGGCCATACCAGCCGCACCCCAGCCGTTCAAGCAGCATCGTTACCGCGAACGCCGTTCCGTTATACAAGCCGTCGTCGTTGCCCATCAGCACGATTCGGTCGCCGAAACGACGGATAAGCACGCGCTCCTCACCGGGATAACCTGACGGCTGGGAAATTCCCAGCTCAGCCGTACGCCGCGATCCGCCCACCAGCAACAGCGGTCCTTCGGTCGGAGCTTCGTCGTCGATAATCGGCAGACTCACGCCCGTCATTGTTTGCAATGTATCCTGCAGGTCGTGTGCCGCCACGTACGCTTTATCAGTCGGCTTGGATGCCAACACGATCGAGGCAGTACCGATGCCGTTATCAATTAAAACCAAATCCGGATAAACCGGGTTGCGGTTTCCAACCATTTGTATCACTCCCATAAAAACTTGGCGAATATATCATTGTTTTACAGCGCAAACTCATTTTAACATAATCCTTAAACTAAACAAGAGAAACAGAGCGATATGATTGATTATGGTAACTAACTAATCATTTTTTGCATAATAACAATCAATTATATCTAATGTTTTTTGTCTGCTGTTAATAAATAACGATGCAATATTCCCGTCGTCAGGCCGTTATACGCAACGAGACGACAAAACCTCCCTATGCTTAATAGTGCAGTCGGCAACCTGCATTTATTAAGTATAGGGAGGTTTTTTATCTGAACATAACCGATTTCACCTGTATAGGTGGTGTTTGCCTAAAGCAACAAAAAAACACTCAAGCGATTGCTTGAGTGTTTTTTTGTGTTGGCATTTTCCTATTTTCCCAGGCCGCTTCCAGCCAAGTATCTTCGGCGCTATGTGAGCTTAACTTCCGTGTTCGGGATGGGAACGGGTGTACCCTCACCGCCATCAACACCAACTGCGAACGTCGGCGAATCACCGGCGTTTGCTCCCCTTCTTGGGGGAACGTTTGCTATTATAGCATGCTCATTTGCATATTGCAAGTCTTTTTTCATATTTTTAATTTAAATCTTGGTATAAGTGAATGGTCAAGTTAGAAGAAACCCTTCTCATTGTTGCTATATATAACTGAATATGTAATTACCCTACCAGCACAATCTGGATTTTATATCATCCGAACGGTTTTCATATAAGAAAGGAAACCGGATACGGCTGCATGGATTTCATCAATGCCATGAAGGAAGCAATTACAAATTACCGTATATAAAATACTTATTCTGTTATGTATAATATAACTATATCCGTATGCTCTACAATTTCGATGACCGTTCTATGCAAGTGTTTAAAGTGATTGTGTAAGCCACACTGGATAGCCCACCTAAGGCGTAGCTACAAACTAATTCTTGCCCAAAAACAAACAGAGCCGATAACCATGAGTATCCACCTCACTGGTTACCGGCTCTGCATCTATGCGTCTAGCTCTGTTTTTTATACTTACTTTATTTTCCCGTCGCCAGCCATTAAATCAGTCATTTCATCAATTTTATCAAGCGGGAACGGCGGAAGTGCTACGGGTTTCATTGCAATCGACATTAGCTTCATAGGATTGTCGTCAGCCGCTATGCGATTAGATGAAAGTTGGCCACATATATGGCAACGGTGAATAATCGCCCATTCACCATTTTTGCGTACCCATACTGCTATCGGCTCCATAAAGCCACCACAATCAGATTCACGGTCACCGGGTTCAATATCCACATGAAGGCTGTGCAAACAGTTAGGACAATGATTGCGGTGGTCACTCCCGGCACCTGTTGGCACTACAAACCTACCGCAGACCTTGCAGGTAAAACTATCGCTGCAAGCATGGGTTTTGTAATATCCTTTTTCGTATTGTTTCCGTTTGTTTTCT
Organism: Bacillota bacterium; assembly: GCA_023415895.1. Lineage (GTDB taxonomy): Bacteria > Bacillota > Clostridia > Oscillospirales > Acutalibacteraceae > Avimonas. The sequence goes on along the minus strand of JAEZJA010000096.1, from coordinate 2,069 downwards.
CTGTTCACGAGATTTAATCCTCCTAAAAGTCGTTGTTATACTCCTTTTGGGAGGCTTGGTAGAAATAAATTTACGCAAACCTCCCGGTCAGCGCACAATGGTCCGGCAATTATTAAATTTCATAAAGAATACTCCTGCTTTCTGTTTTTATAAGTACAACTATCGTTGGACTTTCTGTGCTAGATATACTTTAGCTTATATTTCGTTTTTTCAGCAACTTCTATTTTTGATTTTCTGCTGAAAAAAGTTTTTCCTGTTTACACTTTGGGCAGAATAATGAAGAATATCTCAAAAATGTATCCTTACGCGCTCTAAGCGTATCTTGTTACCGCACACAAGGCATAAACCTACTCGAATTTCATATTCTCACCTTCGATATTTTATAGTTTTTCTGTAGCATATTTTTCTACAAAACATGCAATATGTGTCGTAAAAAGATTTGCAATTTCCTCTTTTTCTTTTTTATCTGATGCTGCGTCCGAAATGCTTAATAATAAATAGAACGGAGCATAAAACTCAACCGCCATTTGTTTTGAACTGCCTTTGCGCCAAGCCCCTTGTTTCATCATTATACGAAATAAATCGTCAATAAAGTTGACCGGTCCACTGGTTAAAACATTTTGATACAATTTTGTCATTTCTGGACTTCGATACTGTTCCAAAGTCAACATCCTACGGAAATTACAGGCAATTTCATCTTCTGTCCAGTAATAAAACTGCGATTCCATGTATGCCTTAACGCTTTCCACAGAAGTATTGCTGAAAAAATCTTTTTCTTTTTCGGGAATACCTGCCTTTTTAGAACGTTCAATATCTAATTGACATATAAGTTCAAAAATGCTATCAAAAATATCACGCTTGTTCTTATAGTGTCTATATAGTGCACCCTTTGTCATACCCAACTCTCCGGCGATTTTGCTAACGGAAACAGCCTCATAACCGTCTTGTGCAAACAAACGGAGCGCAGTCATCAAAATATTTTCCTTTGTATCAGCCATACTCGAATCCCTCCAATACAGTAAACGTTCGTTCACTATATTATAGTGAACGAACGTTTACTTGTCAAGAGGCTTCACAGAAAAATTGTAGGGTCAATGAAATAAATTCTTGGTATTAAATGTTTGCGAATCGAATTTGCCGTTTATTTGCAATTTCTGTACGTGAGTTTGGTCAACGCGGATGTGCCTGACGATACATAGGCAAAAATGCCAGTAGCCCGTCCAGCCGACTCCCATAAAAAGCAGAAAAATTGACACAAACAAGCATGGGGTTATATAATCAGACAAAGCAAAAAACAGAGCCAGAATTATCAAATTCAAAAAGTAAGAAGTGTGCTATTCTTGGATTAGATAAGAAAACCTGTTGCTTTATCCGGTTATAAACTTGATGAAAGGAAAGTGACAATGCTACAGAATAAAGACAGTTTGGTTAAATTTCATTTTGATAATGTTCATTTTGATGCGCCGCTGGAGCTTGGTGCCTATCTGCTGTATCAGGCCGGTGACATCGCCACCGACGCCGGATACATGTGCAGTACACATATGCAATCTGTCTATGAACTCTCTTTGGTCGTATCGGGCCGAGCCCGTTTTTTCTGCGACGGGCAAGAACATATGTTGCAGCGGAATATGCTGTTCATAAACCGGCCGGGTCAAGAGCATCAGATCATCACTGATCCGGACAATCCCTGTCGCTTTTTCTATCTGGGCTTCGGATTTCAGGACAAAGCGCTGGGACGATATGAGTATCGGACACTCAAGGATTTTTTTGACCGGACAGAGATGCCTGCGGCGATGGTTCCCACGGCAATGCAGGAACGGTTTCTGACACTGTTACAGGATCTGACCATAACCGACCTGTTCTCCACCTCCATGCTCGAGGCGGCAGTACACAGCCTGCTGGTTTCGGTCTGGCGACTGTCCCAGTCCGCCGGAACAAGGGATCTTTCCCGTGCTCCTTATAAGAAAAAGCGATTGGTCATTGAGCTGATCCGCTATTTGGACGATTCTGCCACCGACAGCGATGCACTGCCGAAAATCTCCGCCCAATTCGGATACAGCTACTCCTAT
>JAEZJA010000169.1 GCA_023415895.1 Bacillota bacterium | reverse complement strand
GTCAAGGAAGTGGTGGACAATTATGCTGTGGATGGTGTGCAGTTTGACGACTATTTCTATCCCAATGACCCCAATGTGCTTCCTCCATCATCTCCGGCCTCGTTTGAAGCGGCCGCTTACAACGAATATACCTCATCGGGCGGAAAAATGAACATTGCCGATTGGCGAAGAACGCAGGTCAACACGCTCGTTGCGAGCGTTTACAAGGTGGTACATAAGCGCAGCAACTGTGTTTTCGGTATCAGCCCTTCGGCGGATGCACAAAAGAATTACAGCGCCATGTATGCCGATGTCGCTTCCTGGATGGCCACGCCGAACTATATCGACTATATTTGTCCGCAGATCTACTATGGATTTGAAAACAGCGTGGCTCCATTTGGCAGTCAGCTCAACAGCTGGGCGGCCATGTCGCGTTTGTCCTCTGTCAAGCTGTACATTGGGCTGGCGTTGTACAAAACCGGCTGGGATTCGGATACCTATGCCGGATCGGGCAAAACAGAGTGGGCCAATCACAACGATATTATGGCGCGCCAGGTCGCTGCAATCCGCGCGAAGTCGGAATGCAGCGGCATGATGTTCTATCGCTACGATGCTTTTGATCCCAACAATTCGAGCACAAGGGATAACAAACCATATTCCGTTTCAACGGCACAAAAGGAGATTAATAACTTGCTCGCCGTATTGAAATAGCGGCATTGGATGTTGAATGGAAAGGACCTGTTTATGAATCAACCTGTTAGGAGAACGATGCGCCCCGGCTTGCTGATGGGCATTGTGTCAGTGGTATCGCTGTTATGTCTGGTAGCTGCGGTGCTTCTGACGATCAACAGCGGCGTTTTCAAAACCATGGCCGGTTTTTTGTCGGAGACCTCGGAAGAGAATTCCACTGCCTCAGACCAGCCAGAGAGCTCAACTGTTGACAATACGGCGCCATTTGTCAGTTATACTGCTCCCAACCAGATGAAGGGGGTCTGGCTCGTCGCCGGTACCGATTATTTAAACGGGCAAGCCGATACGGGCGAGGATGTTCGCGCCCAGATCGACGCGGCGTTTGCCTCGGTCTCCGAATGGCAATTTAACACGGTAATCGTTCCGCTGCAGATGAATGGCCAGTTGCTCAGCACACAGCGTATTGTCAATAAAGATGGATCCGCGTTTGATCCCTTATCCTATATTCTGGAGAGCGCTGATAAAAACAATGCCTTTGCCTATGGGGTAGTGGATCTTGGTATCGGATCGCATGCCAGCTATGACCCTTCTACCATAACGGGTGCATCGGCGATTCATGAGCTGGTCGCCCAAGCCGTGTCCGGTTATGCTTTTGATGGATATCTGCTGGACAATGTGGGGTATGTACCTAATGTGACTGCTGGCAGTTATGCCGCTTATATGGAGCAGGCGCCGGGTGCTGGTTTTGAAGAGTATTTGCGCGGCAGTGTGTCCGCGGCCGTATACGATGCGGTGCGCACAATCAAAAATGAAGATATTAATCTCTATGTCGGGTTGATGGCCAGCCCCGTCTGGGCGCATGAATCCAATAATGCCAACGGTTCACAGACAAGCGGCGTTTATCAGTCTCTTACAGACGGCTACGCCGATACACGCGCATGGATACAAGATGGACTGTTTGATTTTGTGATGGTGCGCAATGAGTATTCTACCAAGGATCAAAACGCGCCCTTTGACAAGGTACTCAGCTGGTGGGATGCGCTCTGTGCGCCGCAGAACACGCCGCTGTATATGTGTCATGCGGCGAATAAGGTTTCCGGGAAGGAAAAGGGCTGGAACTCACCCGATCAGCTTGCCCATCAAGTGCTTGCCTGTAAAAAGGTATCCACATGGAAGGGCAGCGCTTTCTACACCGTCTCTGCTCTGAAGAACGACACAGAAGGCAGCACAGGCGCTATGCTGGGAGCCTGGGGCGGAGATCTGAGTGAGGAATACATCTCCCGCACCCTGACCTTTTCGTCTCCACAAAAAACAGACTATACCACGTATGAATCCAAGGTCAATATTCGGGGCAGCGCCGATCCCAATTTCCCATTGACGATGAACGGGGATAAGGTGGCTCTGACAGATCACGGATTTTTCTCCATTGACCTTTCGCTGTCTATTGGAAAGAATACCTTTACTTTTAAGCATAAAGGAGAAACCGTTACCTACACCATTACTTACAGTGTCGTGATTATACAGAGCGTGGAACCTTCCTCGGAGTTGGCACTCGAAGGTGGAACGGAGATCAGCATCACGGCAATCGGGCGAAAGGGTGCCACTTTATACGCCAAGATCAACGGGCAAAAGATCGCGATGAAGGAAGCGCCTATCCAATCGGATGAAAATGATAAACCGGATGAGAATTCGGATTATGTCAATTTTTCGGGAACCTATACCCTGCCTGCAGGCAAGATTGGTCAAAAGATGAATCTGGGTGCCGTTACGGTTTACGGCAGTTATCAGGGCTTGAGCGAGTCGAAAAAGGGAGGCACCATCGTTGTCAATGCGCTGCCGACTCCTCCTCCCACAACTACCACGACGACGGTTACCACAACGACAACCACAACGATGCCCCCAACGTCGAGCACCCCAGGCAGCACGGACTCCTCAGCTGTCAGCAAATCCCCAATTCCGGGCGGAGGGGGGAGCAGCGTCCTCTCCACAGGCAAGGTTGTCACGATCAATCGCGATTATTCTGAAACCTTCTGGGGCACAACAACGGATGACTACTCCCGTCCCACCAATGCTTATTTGCCTTTCGGTACGGCGGATGTGGTTGTGAAAACCGTTTACGATTCTGCCTCCAAAAACTATTATTATCTGCTCGGCAGCGGTCAGCGGGTGTATCGTTCTGAAGTCAAGGATTATTCAGACAACGGAACGCTTACCTCCAACACGCTCAAAGCGATGCCATCGTCCAGCAGCGAATCCACTGTGATTACGCTCGACGCGACCTGGCGCATCCCATACACTGTAAAGCTGCTTCCTCAAAAATACGGCAACGAAGCGACACAGAATTACAATATTTCGGCTTTCACAGCAGAGTATATTGAATTTACGTTTTTTTACACCACCGAGGTATCGGGAACGCCCGATGTATCCTCCAGCGCGCTGTTCAGCTCGGCGTTGTGGAGTAAGAACAATAACAATTCCTATACGCTCCGTCTCAATTTGAAAAAAACAGGTGGTTTTTACGGCTATTCTGTCCATTGGACGGACAACCAGCAGCTTGTTCTCACCTTCAACAATCCGACGGGGGTTCAGGCAGGGGATAAGCCTCTGAGCGGTAAACGAATTGTTCTCGATCCGGGACACGGCGGAACATCCATTGGTACGGCAGGAGGCAACGTGGCGGAGAAAACGTTGACGCTGATCTATGCGCAGAAACTCAAGGCCAAGCTGGAGGGTCTGGGCGCAACCGTTGTGCTTACGCGAACGGACGATACGCTTCCCGATCTGACAGTGACTCCCAACAGCATGTCGGCGCGAACCGCCTTTGCGCGCAACAACGGTACCGATCTTTTCTTGAGTATCCATATGGATGGTGCCACCAGTGCCTCTGCCAGAGGCTACACGGTTTACTATTTCAACGAGTATTCGCAGCCCTTCGCCCAAGCAATAACCAACCGTGTGGAGCCAATTTACAAGAGCTTCTCCGGAACCGCTGGCCGCAAATACAAGTGGGGCGCTTATTTCGTCGCACGTCTGCACGATTGCCCATCTCTTCTGGTCGAGTGCGGCTTTATGAGCAACACCAATGATCTGGAGCTGCTGATTTCTTCCTCATATCAGGACGGTTTTACCCAGGGGATGGCAGACGGCATCGTGGATTATTTCAAATCCATCAGTTGAATAGCTTACAAGAAAAACTCCTTTCCAGGCGGGAACATTCCGCTGTGGAAAGGAGTTTTCTTGAAAGTGACGGGCTGAAAGCATACATCAACTGGTTACTGGATTTTTTCCCACTCGTGAGAAGAAGGCAGCATCCCACTGATCTGTAGCTCCCCGTTTTCGATTTTGATGGATGTATAGGTGCCTTTGGTTTTCTCACTCTCTCTTACCAGATAGCTATTCAGAATGCTGCGCACTTCGTCTTGCGCCTCGTTGGAGTCAATGATCGACGCGGGAAGCGCCACGCCCATTACCTCTACATCACTCAGCTTGATCGAATCCACTTGATTTTGTGCAACCTCCGCGCTGAGCTTTACATAAACGTTGAGGGTATCCGGCACGGCATTAAACGCAGGATACGAGGAGGTGATCTGTTCCTTAGTATATTTCCCGGCCAACACCTTTTTAATGAAAGCATCAACATTCACTTGCCCGGACATTTCCATCGTGTTATCCTCGTTTATGCGTATCTGTACTTTTTTAAGCGCATAATAACAAGGACGATTGATGTTGAAATAGGCTGTCAGCTCCTCGCTTGTTAAGCTGGCCTGCACCTGTTGAGGTTGTCCGTAAATTTCACGATAGTCATCCTCGGTCCCTGTGGTGGGCGCTTCGCTTACAAGGCATTGAAGTTTATTGACGGCACTTTCATAGGCCTGTCTGGTCGCCTGGACACTCAGGTTTTTCGGGCCGAAGAATCCCGGTAAAAAAATTGCTATACCGATGACCGTCAAACAGACGACACCCAAAATGGACAGCAGAGCGATCAGCCAACCGCGTTTACGGCTTCTCTTTTTAGGGGGATCGGGGAGTTGTGCAGCTTTGGAGCAATTGCCGCACTTGGTTTCGCCGGAGACCAATTCATTACCGCATGTTTCGCATCTCATAATAATCCTCTCCGTTTCATCTATCGATGATCAATTCGAGTTCCTTATTTAATATAACATAATTAGTCATCTATGTAAATGAAAAGCGAGATGGACCAGGTACATCAAAATCCAATCTTTTTTACAACTATGAAAGTTCACATATTTGCTCTTGCATTTTTACGGCTTGCGAATTAAAATTAATAGGAATACGGTTATCCGTCCTCAAAAAGGACTCTGCGGCTGCTTACTTACGCTTGAGGGGATAACGAAAAGAGGGTGCTTGGGTGAAATCCAATCTGATCA
>JAEZJA010000264.1 GCA_023415895.1 Bacillota bacterium | reverse complement strand
CACGGTATCGAATCCGATGCTGTCCCCCCAGGTCAACCATTTCAAAAAACTGATGTTGCTTGTGAATGTTGCAACCAAGCTTGACAGCACGATGGCGGCCAGCACAAGAAATACCAGAATCAGCGTGTTTTTTGTAGACTTCATTGTACTCCGTCCTTTTTTACAGTTTTCCTGTTGATCCGAAACCGCCTGCACCCCGCTCGGTTTCCTCGAGCTCGGCTACCTCTGTAATCTCGGGCAGCAGCACGGGAGCAATCACCAGCTGTGCGATGCGTTCACCCGGCTGGATGGTATAGGGGGTATCCGACAGATTGACCAGCCCCACGCGGATTTCCCCCGTGTAATCGCTGTCAATCACACCCACACAGTTAGACAGCGTCAGGCCGTGCTTGACGGCCAGGCCGCTGCGGGCATACACAAGGCCGACCGTTTCCGCCGAAGGCAGCGCTATCGCGATCCCGGTGGGCACCAGCGCGCGTCCTCCTGCCTCCAGACACAGGGGCGCATCGAGCAGCGCACATAAGTCCATGCCCGCGCTTCCGTTTGTGCCGCGCACGGGAAGCTGCGCCCGGGGGTCAAGTCGCTTGATTTTCAACGTCATACTCCGTTTCCTCCTTGTATCACTATGCGCGTCAGTCCACGCCGCGTTTGTACAGCCCCCGCGTGAATACGGAGGGAGGCGTGCCGCCGCTGCGATAGTCTTCAATCACACGCGCCGCCTGATCGGGCGTTTCGGTCGTAAAATGCAGCAGCCAAAAATCCATTTCGGGCAGCGCTGGGAGTTCATCGGCGAGATACAACGGTGCCGAGTTGAGCAGCTCGGTACAGCCGCCCGAACACCGCACAGGAAACACCACACCCTTGCGGTCGGTCAGCGCTCCCTGTCCGCGGCAGGCCGCACAGCCTGCGGACGCTTTCATGGGACAATTGCGCATCAGCATCAACGGCTGACGGCCGTACGCCAGAAGGCCCACAGGAATGGACGCTTCACGGGCAAACCGCATCTGCCGGAAGGTCAGTTCCTGTGACAACAGGGCCGCCGTTAAACCACGTTCGGCCAGCGTGTTCAACGCGAAGGCGTTGCAGATGTTGAGTCCAAAGCCGCCGACGGGCAGAAGTCCGGCCTGTCTGGCCAGAGGCAGCGCGCCGATGTTGCCGCACAACGCAGCCTGCGCTCCCGCCTTTGCAGCAGCTTCGAGCAAGGCCGCCGTTTTATCTTCCATTGCGAACAGGCCGCGGGGAATCTCCACACACAGCTTTTCCTGCTCGGCTACCCGCTGTAAAATATGCGTAGGCGTATCCAGCGGCAGCACGGTCATGTCGGCCTGCAGCGATTCGGGCATTTGTCCGGCATCGGCAAAGCGCGCAACCAACAGCGGCTTGCCGTGGGCACGCAGCCAATCGGCTCCTTCCGGCGGTTGCACAGGCGCCTGTGCGTCGGGCAGGCGGAAGGGAACAGGCTTGAGTTCGCTGCGCTGTGTCAGCAACTCGTCCAGCACCTGACGGCGCAGGGCGTTGAGCGCTGACAACGGCACGGTGAGCCCCTCTTGCAAATGACACTGCACCTCAGCGGCAAAGGGTGTGCCGCCGGTTTTGGACAATTGAGCCTGTACACGCTCGGCATCCAGGGGACGATTGACCGCCTGCTGGGGATACTCGCCCATTGCTGTGGCGTTGTGCCCCTGTTCGTCTGCCGCGCGAAGGGTCAGCGGCTGACCGGCGGTCATGGTCAGTTCCAGCTTGACCGGCACACAGGCCGGCTCTTTATCATACAGCCGCTCAAGGCGCTTGAGCGCAGGCGCGGCGGCAATAACATCTTCCTTGCGTCGGGAGCCGAACATGGCGGCATCCCTGTGTCCGGTATAATACCCGTCGGTAAAACCCGAACGGGAAAATACCGATTGCAGATCCTGCAAAAGTTGTTCATCAATGGGCTGCGCCGTGCGGCCGCAAGCCCTGTCCCGTGCCGCAGCAAAACAGGCGGTCGCAGCGGCTACATATTCGGGGCGTTTCATACGCCCTTCAATCTTGAGCGAGCATACCCCCAGTTTGGACAGCTCGCCGACATACTCGAGCAGGGAGACGTCGCGCAGGCTGAGCGCCGTATCCTCCTCTCCCGGAACGACTCCGTCGCGGGAAGGCATAAAGGGCAGACGACAGGGCTGGGCGCAAAGGCCGCGGTTGCCGCTTCGCCCGCCGAGCATAGCGGATAGTTCACATTGCCCCGATACGCACATACACAGCGCGCCGTGAACAAAGATCTCCAGTTCGGCTCCCTGTCCGGCGCACGCCGCAATTTCCTCCCGGGACATTTCCCTTGCGAGTACCACACGGGAAAAGCCGAGTGCGGACAGCTCGCGCACACCAGCGGGAGTGTGGCAGGACAATTGTGTGGACGCATGCAGCGGCATGGTCGGGGCGGCTTCATGCAGCTTGCGCGCCAGTCCGAGATCCTGCACAATCATGGCATCCACGCCAAGGGCACAGACCTCCTCCGCCAGAGCAAGGGCATCCGTCAGCTCCTCCTGCCGAATCAGGGTATTGAGTGTGAAATGCACCTTGACATTGTGCGCATGACAAAGCGATACCGCCTCGCGGAGCGCGGCGGAATCAAAGTTATGGGCGTTGCGGCGGGCATTGAAGCCGCCGCCGCCAAAATATACGGCATCCGCACCGCAGCGCACCGCGGCAAGCAGCGCTTCGGGTGAGCCCGCAGGGGAAAGCACCTCCAGCGGTGCTTGAGGGGCATGTGGAGATGTCTTGCTATTGTTCGGGCTTTCGGGTGAAATCACGATTTATCCGTCCCCTCAATGGGGTAACCGGGTACATACTTGCGGCGAAGCTCCTGCAGCTCCCGACGCAGACGTTCGGTCTCCCGGCGGGAAGTCTCCAGTTCGGCGCGGGCATGGGCATTGTCACTCAGGTATTCCTTGATCTGACTGCGCAGATTATCGGCGGATGCATTCGCCTTATGTGCCTCGTCGGCAAAGTTAAGGGCGGTCAACACGGCCGCCATGGTGGTCGACACGCGCGTATCTCCGTGTGTCAGAGCGCGCATGGAGCTGTCAATACTGTCCCCCAGTTCCTTTACATAGGCAACGGATTCGTCTGAGGTCACGACATATTCGGATCCGCAGATATTCAGCTTGACACGATTTTTAGAAGGCATGCTGCTGCTCCTTTCTATATTGATCCTATTATTCCTGTATTGCTTGTCCTATACAGACTATTATAGCCCATCAACACTTAAAAATCTACCCCTGAGATAGGACAACTTGTGCTTTTGGGGCTCTTTATTTTTTTAACTGAGCACTACCCGTGCGCTGCTGCCTCTTGTCGTTTTGGTCACAAGAATCTTGCGGTCAATCCGTTCCTTGAGCTCGTCCACGTGCGAAATAATGCCAACCAGCCGGTCGGAATCTGTCAAAGCCAGCAACGCATGGATGGCCGTGTCCAGACTATCCGCATCCAGAGAGCCGAAACCTTCGTCCACAAACATGGTATCAATGCTCACCCCGCCCGAACGCTGCTGTGCGACATCCGACAGACCGAGCGCCAGAGCAAGAGACGCCTTGAAGCTTTCGCCTCCCGACAGCGTGCGCACATGGCGTGCCTTGCCCGTATAGTGATCGAATACGCCCAGCTCCAGCCCCTTGTCATTCAGGTTCTGCTGAAAATCGTTGCGGATAAGCTCATACCGTCCCAGTGTCATGCCGTCCAGCCGCTTGTTGGCCTGCAGGAGAATGCTGTCAAAATACGCGGCCTGTACATACGTTTCGAGCTGCAGCTTCTTCTTGCCCTTGAGCGTGCCTCCCGCTGTTTCCGACAACGAGCGTGCGCACAGCAGCTTCTTTTCCAGTCCCTCGGCCTGTGCCATTGCCTCCCGCAGCTCTAGGGCAATGCGGCGATTGCTCTGCAGACGAGAATGCAGCATGGCGCTTCTTTCCCGCACCCCTGCCGTTTCCCTCTCGCAGGCATCGATTTGCTCACGCAGCGGAGCGGCCTGTATGCTGTCGTCTGCCGTTTGTTCCCTAAGACGGCGGATGGTGTCCTCCCATTCCCGCCGGATGGCCTGCAGCTTGTCCGCCCGGGCGCGCGCCTGCGACAGCTCCTCGCTGGTGCGCAGTGCCGCCGTCAGCGCATCCTCGCTCGTAAAGCCCCGCGTGACAAACTGTTCGGCAAAGGCGGTTTGCAGTGCGGCACAGCGCTCCTGCGACTCACGCAGCGCCTGTCTGGCGTTGTCCAGCAATCCGGCACAGGCTTCACATCGGCGGTGCGCCTCTTCCTTGCGGGTGCGCGCCTCCTCGATCGTCTTGGTTATTTGCGTGATGCGCTGTGTCAGCACATCCAGACGCTTGCTGGCCTCGCCAAGTGAGGGGGCGTCCGCAGGGAAAGCTGCCGCCATGGTACGCAGCTCGGCCTCGCCCGCACGCACATCCGCCAGCAAGACCGATCGCTGCTGGGTATAGTCCGCCAGAGCCTGCTCGATTTTACGCTTGTCCTCCCGCTGCTGTGCAAGCAGCGCCGGCAGCTCCATGCGTCGCTGCAGACGCTCATTTGCCTGTTCCATCTCCTGTGATGTCTGCCGCCGCGCGGCTGCCGCTGTCTGCCCGGCCTCTTTGATATACTCCAACGACAGGCACAGATCGAGTGCTTCACAGCGGCGAAGCAACTCCTGTCCGGCGGTTTCCTGTTCCGCCCGCAGCCGCTCCAGCTCATTGGCCGCCGTTGTGCAGCGGTCGGCATGCTGCTCCCGCGCAACCTTGCAG
>JAEZJA010000042.1 GCA_023415895.1 Bacillota bacterium | reverse complement strand
GTAACGAGCTCATTGCCGTGTGCAATTTTAACCCCGTCCTGCGGGAGGGATACCGTATCGGCGTGCCGGCCAGTGGCTCTTATACCGAGGTCTTCACGACCGATGCTGCCGAATACGGCGGAACCGGGGTTTCCAACGGCACGGTCAAGAGCCAGCCGGAGGCTATGCACGGCTTTGAACAATCGGTTTCTCTGGCGCTTCCGCCCCTGTCGGTTATCTTCTTGAAACACAAGCCGGTACGGCGCTCTCCGTCCAAGAGAACAAACGGAAAACCGGCGGCAAAATCCGCAGCCAAACCGCGCACAAAGAAGTCTGCCGGAAAGTAAACCCGACGGCAGGAATACGCAATGCAGGATATCAGTATAAGGAGGGAATGGTATGTTCCGTAAACAGGAATGTGTGGCCATGCTGCTGGCAGGCGGTCAGGGCAGCCGTCTGTATGCACTGACCCACAACATCGCCAAGCCGGCCGTGCCTTATGGCGGGAAATATCGCATCATCGATTTTCCGCTATCCAACTGCATCAATTCGGGCATTGAGACCGTGGGCGTGCTGACGCAGTATCAGCCGCTCGTGCTCAACGATTATATCGGTTCGGGTCAGCCATGGGATCTCGACCGCATGGACGCGGGTGTGCATGTGCTCCCGCCCTATCAGCGCAACAAGGGTGCCGACTGGTATAAGGGCACAGCCAACGCGATTTATCAGAATATGGCCTTTATTGAGCGGTATGACCCCGAATATGTGTTGGTGCTTTCGGGAGATCACATCTATAAGATGGATTATTCCAAAATGATTGCCGAGCATCAGCGCAACAATGCGGCCTGCACGATCGCCGTCATTGAGGTGGAAATGTCCGAAGCCAGCCGCTTCGGCATTCTCAATACCAACCCCGATGGGTCAATCTATGAATTTGACGAGAAACCCAAGGTTCCCAAAAGCAATTTGGCGTCCATGGGCATTTATGTGTTCAGCTGGGATAAACTGCGCCAATATCTGACCGAGGACGAGAAGAATCCCCGATCCCAAAACGATTTCGGGCGCAATGTACTGCCGGCCATGCTGGGAGCGGGAGAGCGCATGTTCTCCTATCGCTTTTCGGGCTATTGGAAGGATGTCGGCACAATCGACAGTCTGTGGGAAGCCAATATGGATTTGCTCAATCCCAAGGTGCCCCTTGATCTGTCGGAACCCGATTGGAAGATCTATTCGCGCAATCGGGGCCTTCCGCCCCATTATGTTGCCCCGACTGCCACAGTCCAGAACAGCATGATTTCAGAGGGCGGCAACATTTACGGCAAAGTGGACTTTTCGGTCGTCTTTTCGGGCGTTACGGTCGGCGAGGGGGCGGAGGTGCGGGATTCTATCCTCATGCCGGGGGTGCGTGTTTTGCCGGGGGCGAAGGTGCAGTACGCGATCATTGCCGAAAACGCGGTGATCGGCAAGGATGCCGTGGTGGGCGCCCGTCCGGAAGAGGTTACTTCTCTGGACGATTGGGGCGTGGCGGTTGTGGCAGCGAACGTACACATCGGTGACGGGTGTACGGTACCGCCAAAGGCCATTATCGAAAGCGCTATGGAGAGCTGCCGGTCGTAGCGGCACAAAGCAGCGCCTCTTTGACCGACTTTCTAAGTGAAAGGAACGACAGAGCCAATGCGAAACAACAACGTTTTAGGTATTATCTTTTCCAATATGCACGACAGCGTACTACCCGGATTGACCGCAAGCCGCCCGCTGGGATCGGTGCCCTTCGGCGGACGCTACCGCCTGATCGACTTTCCGCTGTCCAATCTGGTGAACGCAGGCATCTCCAAGGTGGGGATCATCACCAAGGACAATTACCAATCGCTGATGGATCACATCGGCTCGGGCAAGTCCTGGGATTTGTCACGCAAAAACGATGGGCTGTTTTTTCTGCCCCCGTTTACCATGAGCGACGAGCTGTATGCCGGGCGCATTGCCTCATTGATGAACATCCGTCCTTTTTTCCGGAATGCACGTGAGGAGTATGTGGTTCTTTCGGATTGCCATGTGGTGGGCAATATCGATTTTGACCGCCTGCTGGAAACGCACATTTCTTCGGGCGCGGACATCACGGTTGCCTGTAAGCAGGGCGATGTTCCACATATGGGAGGCAGTCTGGTATTGCACACGAATGAGAGCAACCGTGTGGTGGATATGGAGATTGGCCGCCATACAGGTATGGGTGAGCAAACATTCGGTCTTGGACTGTATGTGATGCGCAAGGATCTGCTGCTGCGTCTGCTGGACGCGGCGGTGGGCCGCAACCAGATGGATTTTGAGAAGGATATTCTTCTGCGCAACATGGAAAATATGCGTATTTTCGGCTATAGTGTACCTGAATATACGGCGGTAATTTCTTCGCTGGATAGTTATTTTCGTGCCAACATGGCCCTGCTCGACGCGCAGGTGCGTTCGGAACTCTTTTTATCCTTCCGTCCGGTGTACACCAAGGTGCGGGACTCCGCTCCGGCGGTTTACGGCCTGCATGGCTCGGTTCACAACTCTCTTGTGGCGGACGGGTGCTTCATTGAAGGACAGGTGTGCAATTCGATCGTTTTTCGCGATGTCCGGGTGGCGCGCGATTCGCGCATCGACAACTGCATCATTATGCAGGGGGCCGTAATCTGTGAAAAAACGTCGCTTAACTGTGCCGTTCTGGATAAAAACGTGGTCATCAAGGCGGGACGCACCATGAGCGGCGCGCAAGCCTACCCGTTGTTTATCAGCAAGGGAACGATCGTCTGACGGTCCGAATGGAAAGGAGTAGGAAATTGATATGAAAGTGTTGTATGTTACCAGCGAGGCACTGCCCTTTGCTGCGTCAGGTGGATTGGGAGATGTGGCCGGGTCGCTCCCGCGTGCGATGCGTATCCGGTTGGTTGGCTGCCGTGTGGTTATGCCCCTGTATGAGGATATTCCGCAGGAGCTCAGGGATCAGATGAACTTTGTGACCAGCCTGTCTGTGCCGGTGGCATGGCGGCGGCAGTACTGCGGCGTTTTTGAGGCACGCTACAACGGCGTGATCTATTATCTGCTGGACAATCAGTATTATTTCAAGCGTCCGGGCCTGTACGGTCATTACGATGATGCAGAGCGCTTTGCGTTTCTGTCGCGTGCGGTGCTCGAAATGTTGGATGTCATTGATTTCAAGCCCGACATCCTGCACGCCAACGATTGGCAGTGTGCGCTGGTGCCGGTTTATTACAGCCTGTTTTATGCCAACCGTCCGAAATACGAGGGCATGAAGACGGTGTATACCATTCACAACATCCAATATCAGGGCAAATATGGCTTGGAAATTCTGGAGGACGTATTCGGCATTCCGTGGGATGCACGCAACATTGTGGAACAAGACGGCTGCATTAATCTGATGAAGGGCGGCATTGAAGCGGCCAACAGCGTGACGACGGTCAGCCCAACCTATGCCCAGGAGATACGCGATCCCTGGTTTGCGCACGGACTGGACGGTATTCTTCGCGAGCGGGAGTGGAAACTCAGCGGCATTCTCAACGGCATTGATACCGACACCTACAATCCGGCCACGGATGCTTTGATCTACGAGCATTTTTCAGCACAGGATCCCTCGGGCAAGGCCGAGAACAAACGGGCGCTTCAGGAGCGCCTGGGAATCGACCAGCGCCCCGATGTGCCGTTGGTGGCCATGGTGACCAGATTGGCTTCCCACAAGGGGCTCGATCTGATCAAATATGCGCTGGATGAACTGTTGCAGGAGAACCTGCAGTTTGTGATTCTGGGAACAGGGGAATGGAACTTTGAAAACTTCCTGCGGGATATGCAGCAGCGCTATCCGGATAAGATGCGTTACTGCGCCGGGTTCGTTCCCGAACTGGCACATAAGATTTATGCGGGGGCGGACATCTTCCTGATGCCCTCTCAGAGTGAACCCTGCGGACTCGCGCAGATGGTGTCTTGCCGGTATGGTACGATACCTGTTGTGCGCGAAACGGGTGGTCTTAAGGACAGCATCAGCGACTGTGGTGATGGTCAGGGGCTGGGCTTCACCTTC
Source organism: Bacillota bacterium (assembly GCA_023415895.1). GTDB lineage: Bacteria > Bacillota > Clostridia > Oscillospirales > Acutalibacteraceae > Avimonas. Next base: position 2,949 of record JAEZJA010000042.1, on the reverse strand, counting down.
AAGACCTACAACGCCAACGACATGCTGTATGCCATCCATCGAGCGTTGGGTGCCTATGCGAACAAGCAAGACTGGCCGATGCTCGTCGAGCGGTGCATGAACGCCGATTTCAGTTGGGGGCGTTCGGCCAATGAATACATTCGCCTGTATCGCGCGTTGCTCAAGGGCTGAGACGACTGATGAGGTGGAGGCTGTCATTTAGGCCGTTATGAAAGCACACCTCATCCGAGCGGCTTACGCCGCCCACCTTCCCTTCAAGGGGAAGGCCTTGATGCAAGGTTTTTATTATAAGCAATACATGGTGCTGAAAAGAGCACCGGCAAATGAAGCCGGTGCTCTTTGTATATATCCCCGTTGGCTAGTCGCTGGAAGTGTTCGTGCGGTCAATGTAATCCTGCTCGGTTTCAAACACATACGTGCCGTTTTCCGAATGAAAATACAGATAGTCGGTATCGGCGGGATGGACTGCCGCGTACAAGGCGTCGGCTCCGGGGTTGCAGATGGGACCGGCGGGCAGGCCGGGACATTTGTACGTGTTGTAATAGCTGTTAAAGGTGTCGCGCAGCTCATCGGGCAGACTGGGGTTGACATACACCGTCAGATACTTGGTCGCACAGTCGACCTGTAGCTGCATCCCGACCTTGAGTCGGTTGTGCAGCACAGAGGAAATCTTCGCGCGGTCATCCGAGGAAGCTGCCTCAATTTCGATGAGCGAAGCCAGCGTGACAATCTCATGCAGGGACATGCCGTTGTATTGGTAGGATGCCGCCTTGGCGATAATGTTGTTCTGCGCGCCGCGCATCAGCTTTCCAGCTGCATCGCGCGCGTTCATGCCGCGGTTAAACTCATAGGTATTGGGAAACTGATAGCCCTCATAGGTATAGCAAAGGTTCTGTACGCCCGCCACACAAGCAGCTACATTGGGATAGTATTGCGAATAGTCAATGGTGTTGAGTGCGCTAAGATAATCGGCTTTGGAGCAAACGCCGTTTTTCTCGAGCAGCGACCCGATCTGAACGACGGTATAGCCCTCGGGAATGGTCACAGTAACGGTCCGCGAGAGTGTCGTGGTGGTCACCTGCATTTGAGTGGTCGTTGTTGTCTGGGGTGTTTTCTGAGCGCCAGTCGGCGGCTTGATACCGGCAGCCGTTGCAGTTGTTTGGTGAGTGTCGCCGCTTGGTGAAGCGTCGGCTGCGGGATACGTGGCGGAAGGATCCACCGACAGGGACACTGCTGCTGAATCATCCGTCGAGTTGTTCGATTCGGTTTCGGACGAGCGGCAGGAGGAGAAAAATAACAGACAAAGGGTAGCCGCCAGAAAGAGAGCGGTCATACGTAATAAAACGACGCGTTTCAAGCGTCTCACCTCCATAGTAACAAAAAATAGATCAAACCAGTCTGGGAGCGATTAAAGTAGTATACCACACTCATTAATACCTGTCTAGAAATTCGGTTTGGGTGTTATAGTTGACCTTTTTTCGATAGACTATATCTATTATCTATGAAAAACCCCCGCTGGCAGCCTCGGGCAGACAGCGGGGGCGTCGGTATAAAGAACGTCGGAAATGGGAGAAGGGTGTCCTACAGAATCAGGCTTTGCCCATCCATTTCCTTGGGTTGGGGGATGCCCATCAACTTGAGCATGGTCGGCGCGATATCGGCCAGACGCCCGCCCTCACGCAGCGTGCAGGGCGTTCCGACCACGCAGAAGGGGACGGGGAAGGTGGTGTGCGCCGTGAAGGGCGTGCCATCGTCTTCGCTCATCTTGTCGGCGTTGCCGTGGTCGGCGGTGATCAGGGCTGTTCCGCCCATTTTCAGGGTGGCTTCCACCACGCGTCCCACGCAGGCATCCACGGTTTCCACAGCCTTGACGGCCGCATCGAAAATGCCCGTGTGACCGACCATGTCGCAGTTGGCGAAGTTGAGCACGATCATATCGTAATTGCCGGATTCGATGCGCTCCACGACGGCATCGCATACCGGAATAGCGCTCATTTCCGGCTGCAGGTCAAAGGTGGCCACATCCGGAGTGGGGATGAGCACACGATCCTCGCCCTCAAACTTAACTTCCTCTCCGCCGTTGAAGAAGAAGGTTACGTGCGCATATTTGGTGGTTTCAGCGATGCGAAGCTGGGTCTTTCCTGCCTTGCTGACGGTTTCACCCATGGTCATTGTCAGCTCCTTGGGAGCAAAGGCCACATGCACATTGGGCATGGTCGCGTCGTATTCGGTCATGCACACAAAATGCAGATCCATTTTTCCGCCGCGGCGTTCGAAACCCTTGAAATCGGGATCGACGAAGGCGCGGGTGATCTCACGCGCACGGTCGGGACGGAAGTTGAAGAAGACCACGCTGTCACCGGGTTTTACAGGGGCGCCGCCTTCAATGACCGTCGGCACGACAAATTCGTCCGTAATATTCTTGCCTTCGGCGTCGATGGTCTCATAGGATTTTTCCACAGCGTCCACAGCGTCGGCTGCCTGAATGCCTTCACGATAGACCATTGCGGCATAGGCCTTGCTGACGCGGCCCCACTGGGTATCGCGGTCCATGCCATAATAGCGACCCATCACCGTGGCAATCTTGCCTACGCCCATGGCGTCTATTTCTGACTGCAGCTCCTTCAGATAACCCGTACCCGAAGCGGGAGGTACGTCACGGCCGTCGAGCATAGCGTGGACATACACATTCTCCACACCCGTCTGTTTGGCCATCTTGAGCAGGGCATACAGGTGTGAGTTATGGCTGTGAACGCCGCCATCGGATACCAGACCCAGCAGGTGCAGAGCGCTGCCGCTTTTTGCCGCGTTGTGCATGGCGGCGAGCAGCTCGGTGTTTTCAAAGAAATCACCGTCGGCGATGGATTTGGTGATGCGGGTCAGTTCCTGATAGACCACACGCCCAGCGCCGATGTTGGTATGACCGACTTCGCTGTTGCCCATCTGCCC
>JAEZJA010000020.1 GCA_023415895.1 Bacillota bacterium | reverse complement strand
ACCTTGGAGGGGAGCAGGTTATTATCGATCACATCCGCAGAAAACGCATTCGCAAAGGTGATGATGTTATCCTGATTTTTCACGACTTTGTTGTACTCGGTCTCGTCGCCGTCGGTAAAGGCCACCACGTCACCCGGGTGGAAACCGGCGCTGTTCTTGACGCGGTACTTGTTGCCGTCCAAAACCTCAAAAACCTGGGTCTTGGCTTTGGAAGCCGGTGAGAGAAGAATGCGAATGCTGTCGCCCCAAACGCCCGGATTTTTGGCGACAAACTTGACGACGGCCTTGTCCTCAGAGGGAGCGTAGCCAATGGCCGCCTTTGCACTCGACGGAGCGACACGGGAAACGAAGCACCGGGATCCACCGTTGATAAAGAAATTCTCCACCGCATACGCGAGAAAGCGGTATTCACCGTACTCATTTTCCGACAGATAACCACCAAAAACCCTCTTAAAATCCGCAAAATTGGTAATCAGCTGCGGAACGCCCTCCACCGGGCCCTTTTCCGCCAAGCCGACAAAGCCGGCCGTACTGGTACCGACACCTTCCATTGGCTTTCCGCCGGATTCGAATTCTTCCACATACACGCCTGGTGATAAATACTCAGCCATACACTTCCGATCCCGTAGGTTGCTACGGAATCAGCCGCCTCCCTTCATCTTTTAGATTATTGATAAATGTTCAACCTTACCAGAGTCCGTTGAGGTTATCCTATCATTGGGTTATCAACAAAAATATAAACAAAGCGCTAATAAAATAAGTTTTTTACTAAACATTTCTTAAATATTGCGGCGGGGCGTCCGGGGTCACCGGCGATTCCTCTCTGGCCGCCCGCCAATAAGGACGTTTTAAAAAGGATAAACGGTGGGAACGTTGCTTTCCGGCTTGCCGTTTCCCCGCTTTTATAGTGTGATTTCTGTTGAAAATGCAACAACTGCTTTTCCAAAAATCTGAACCAAGACGGGATTCCCGTTTTCAATTTTTACCTTGACACGCATGCCGCCTTCTCTTTTCATGGCCTCACCTTGAAGAATTGAAAAAGAAAGCTCATCTGGCTTTTCAATATCTTTACACACTCCATATTTGACAAGGTATATACCCAATGGCCCATTTGCATTGCCAGTCACAGGATCTTCGGAAATACCGATTGCAGGTGCAAACATTCTGCCATGAACTAAAACCTCGTCATCCAGGTTCAATGTAAAGACATAGTATCCGTTGCAGGCAACTTCACCACTGATTCGTGCCAATTCATCCATATTGGGCTTGAGCGAATGAAGCTGCTGATTGGATTTGATTCCGACCATAATTTTCGAATGACCGGCCGAGCTGATCGCAACGGGGCAATCCTCTCGCAAATCAGAACAATCTATTCCCAATGCCCGCGCAATTCTTTTGACAACTGTTGCGTCAAAAGGACTGCTGACCTCCGGTGTTCCCTGAGTCATAATGATCTCAAAATCGTCATCATCCCGAACAATTTCTACCGGTAAAACGCCTGCTTTTGTTTTTTGAATCGTTATGCCTTGCGTACAGCTTTTCTCAATTGCTCTCACATAATGTGCCGCAATTGTTGCATGACCGCAGATCGGAACCTCCGTTGTCGGTGTGAAGAATCTCACTTCTACATCATAGTCTTTAGAATCCGACGGAAAAATGAATGCTGTTTCTGAATTGTTCAGTTCTCGTGCAATTCTCTGCATCTGTTCCTCCGTCAATCCAGCCGCATCGGGCACAACGCCTGCCGGATTGCCATGAAATTTTTCTCTCGTAAAAGCATCTATCTGATAAACTCGATATGTCTTCATTTTCTGCTTCCCCCTATTACCGTGACTCCCGCTGTTTGTTTAACGTGTAAAAAGCTAACCCTTCGTAATGGTTTGCCACAAAGCCGGAAATGCCTGCGGCACATTTAAAGCCAAGTTCTCCTTAGGAGGGCGGTTCCATCTTGGGGCGACCGCTTTTTTTCGCCCGCGACGCCTTATTCTCCGTATCGTCATCCTCCGGCACATCCCCGTCAGTATCCGCCCGTTCGGACTTCAGCGGCTGAAACGCAACCTCCTCTTGATCGAGGGCATCGGTCAACCATTGAGCACGAATGTTGGAAACACGAAGCTTGCGCATGAACCGGCGGCGCTGCTCCTTTTTAGCAGCAATCTCCTGTGCAAAACTCTCCTTGTACTTTTCAAGGGAGGCGGCATTCCTCCCCAACAGCCGCGCGTTTGCGGAGGCGGCGGTCAGTTCACGCAGCTTCTCATGATCCTTATCGAGCGTCAAAAAGGGCATGGCCTGCGTTAGGGTTGTATTGTGTTTCTCATCGGCATACTTTTTGAGGCGCGTGATCACCTTGCGCTCAGGCAGATCCCGGTTAGCCGTAAAAGACAAGGCACTGTTGCGCGGATCGTGAGCATTGGTAAAGAAAAGTCCCATTTTATCCACGCCCGACCGCCGTCCCTGGGCGTTGACCTGCTTGCGGTCATTGCCAATGGTCGGGTGGTTGTGCCGCCGGTTTTCACTGACGGAGATCGTGGTTTCTTTTTTGCGGTTGGCGGCGATGGAAACCCGGCTGAAGGAGTTCTCCATGTTGAGCATCTCCATGGGGCGCGTCTCGGCGGATCTCTTTTCCTCGTCGCTGAGCTGAAACCCGGCGGGATCCTTGCGGTGAAGAGAGTCGTTGTTTTCTTCCTTGTCGTGAATCACGCCTTCGGAGCGCTTCCACGATGGCGGCACATAGCCTTGCTCGTCGGCTTGATGCTGTTCTTTTTCCCGCCTGGACGGGGCCTCCCCGTATGTCGGTTGCTCCCGCTGCTCGTA
>JAEZJA010000288.1 GCA_023415895.1 Bacillota bacterium | reverse complement strand
TCTGTACATTGATGCCCTCCACGACATCCGACAGTCGGAATTCCTTGCTGCCCGTCTTATAATCCACCACACGGACATAGGCGGTATCGTCCCGGCGGTACACATCCACGCGGTCGATCTTACCCTGTACCCGCACCCTGCCTCCATCCGGCAGCGTCAGCACAACGGGGGGAACGGCCGGGCCGCCCTCCTGCTGCGGAGGGCCGATGGGCAGCTCATAATCCACCGGCACGAATTGGCTCTGGCGAAGCTCGCGCACCACCTGCCACAGAAGCGTTCCCGCTACGCGTGTCAGGCGTGCCAGCAGCGCCTCAAACCGGCTGGTCTTATCCTCCAGCCCGCCCATCGTCTCCTCGGCATACTGGTGCACGACCCGCGCCGTATCCGCCATCACCCGGTCTTTCCGGATGGATGCAAATCCCTCGGAGGTATACCCCGGAAGCAGCTTTTCCATAACATAATGGGTCAGCGTGCCAAAGGTCAGCGCATCCAGATCGGCGGGGCGCCTCGGCTCGGCCTTGAGGCCGTATTTGCAGAAATAGGCAAAGCGGCATTGATGATAGGCCTCCACCCGGGAGGCTGACAGCGTCATATCCCCGCCGAAAAAGCGACGGGCGGCATCCGCATCCTCAAAAGCCGCCGGCATGCGTGCCGCCGCGCGATTCAGAGCCGCGACGGGCGCGGTATAATCGGGACGCTGTTCAAAAACACGGCGCAGCGTTGCTGCCATGACGGTGGGCTGCGCCCACAGCGATGCGGCGCATTCGAAGGTATCTCGCTCGGACTCCGCCCGCTCCACTCCTTCGTCTGTCACCTGCGCGCAGGTAGGCAGGATGCGGCGCAGCGATTCCACCAGCACCGAGGGAGACAGGCTTTCCCCCGCCGCGTTGCCGCGGATTGAACTGACAACCAGCTTCTCGGACGGAGCCGCCACCGCCGCATAGGCAATAAAACGCTCTTCAATCGCCTTGCTGTCCGAGGCCTCGGCCAAGGGCAGCCCGCAGGCGATCAGTTCCCGCCTTTCGTTATCGGTTAGAATCCCCTGCGCCGCGGGGTAGGCGGGAAAGACCCCCTCGTTGGCCCCCAGAATAAAGACTGTATGCGGCGCAGAAAAGCGGATGCGGTCAGCCGCCCCGACCTGCACGGCATCCAAACTCTGGGGTACCGACCCGAGGTCGGTCAGTCCTGCGGTCAGGCGGAAAAGCTCGGTCATGCGCGACGGCGGCAGCACCGCCCCCCGCAGCACGATCGCCATTTTATCCAGCAGCTCCATCAACACGTCCCATACCCGCACCATGCGCTCGGCCAGGCCGGACTCCCCCGTTTTGTCCAGCCTTGCTACACGCAGGCGCACCAGCCGGTCGGCGCGGATGGCCGTCACATACTCATAAACAGCACGCGCGAATGTCTGCCCGTCCGCGCCGGGCGCATAAAGGGCGGCACGCAGCGCCTCGAGCGGTTTCATCAACCGACGGCGCAGCAGATTGAGATAGGCAAGCAGCCGATCCGACGCTTCATCCGCGCGCACCGACAGCCCGTTGGGATTCCACGTCCATTCCGCGCACCAGCGGCGACCATCGATACGCCACATCAGCACATAGTTTTCCAAAAGAGCGACCGAATGCGTGGAAAACCCGGCCAGCCCCGTCTTCATCAGGCGCAAGATATGCTCGGTCGAAAACCCGCCCGTCACCGCGTCCAATGCGGCCAACACGAGGGTAACCACCGGCTCGGTACGCACATCCGTGCGCTCATCCATCGAAAAGGGAATTCCCTGCTTTTCCATCGCCGCATCCAATACGCCGCGGTATTCATCCAGCGAGCGTGCGACCACTGCAAAATCCCGACACCTCCCGCCCTTCTCGCGCAGCTGGCGGCGTATGCTGCGCGCCACAAAATCGCATTCAGCATACCGGTCGGCACAGGAGGCGATCACCACATCCTGTGTAGGCTGATCATAAATGGTGGGTCGCGGCATAAAGCAACCCTGTTCCACAAAGCGCAGCGCCTCGTTTTTTGCGCGGTGATTCTCGGTCAACAGCTGAATTTTCGCCACGGCCACGTGATCCTGATAGGCCAGCTCGCGCAGTCGGGTGGCTGTGCGAATGACGGGAGAAAAGAGGCCAAAACCCCTGTGCGCATCCTCAATTCCATCCGCGCACAGTGCCACCGTCACCCGCTCCGCCCGGCGCAGCAGTATCCGCAGCACCGCGAGCTCCTGCGCCGTAAAGCCCTTGAAGGAATCCACAAAAATGAGCGTGCCGTCCGCAATGCCGCTCTCCGCCAAGCGGTCGGCCAGCGCTGTCAGATCGTCCATCGGATCGATGTAGGCCGTGTCGGCAGTCGCATCCGTATCATTCTCCCCTGTCGCGCCTGCCGTCATGGCGTCATACGCGCCCAAGATCAGCGCCATCTCCTGTGCCTTGAGCCGCAGCGACCCTTCCTCCATGCGAGCGGCCGTCTGTTCCAAAAGCAGTGGCGTAATGCCGCATTGCTTGAGCTCCGCCGTCATAGCCAGCACGGTCTGCACCGCATTGGGATCCCCGGCCGGACGCCGGTAGAGCGTCAGCCTATCCGCAACCTGCTCGAGCGCACGGCTCATCAGCAGCGCACGCGTCGCATCGTCCATGCGGCGTCCGGCAAGGCCTCCCACTTTACGAAAAACCTGGTCGGCTAAGCGTGTAAAACTTAATACCTGTACACGTCCTGCCATACGTGGCCCCAGTCGCCGGAGCAGTGCCCGCTCGCTCTCAAAAGAAAACTGCTCGGGAACCAGCAGCATAGCCTCCCGCCCTGCCCATACGCAGTCGCAGAGCTGTTCGTAAATCTGTTCGGTTTTTCCTGTGCCCGAGCGGCCAATCAACAGCTGCAGCATCGCAATCTCCTTCCCTTGCTCACCAGTGGGATTCTATTCATTCTCCCCTGAGTATACCATGGCAGCTTATCAAAAAAAAGCGGTTGACAACATTTTACCCCGCCCGTTGCATCCTGCCGGTTGTTTTTGTATAATGAGAGCAACCTAAGGGCGTAGCCGCAATTTCTACGCAAAAAGGAAAGGAATACACATGAAAGTTTTAATGATTCCCTCGTGGTACCCCACCCCCAGCGCTCCTATGCTCGGCACCTTCTATCAGGAGCAGGCCGAAGCCATGGCGGCGCAGGGCGTGGACATGGCGGTGATGCATGTCAGCGTCGGGAACGATTTTCGTCCTGGCCATAACGGCATTCGTTGTGAGCGTAAAAACGGGGTGTTGACCTATACCTATACCCGCCCCAACCTGACGCCCCGTCTGGAAAAAGGACGCTGCTGGCAGCGCACGCACATGCTGGGCAAGCTCTATCGCCGTCTGGAACGCGAGTGGGGACGACCGGATGTGGTCAACCTGCGTTCCTCACTGCATGGCTATGAGGCCGTTGCCCTGTGCCGCAAGCACCACCTGCCTCTCTTTTTTATGGAACACTCCTCCTATGTGATCACCGACTCCTCCCCAGCCACCCGGAATCGGCTGCGTACGGTCATGGAGACCGCCGCCGTCAATGCCTGTGTCAGCAATGCCGTACGCGAGGTGATGCAGCCCTACGGCGACACCCGCATCATCCCCGACCCGGTCGACGGCACCGTCTTTTTTCCAAAAGAAGTGCCTCCACACGACTCCTTCCTGTTCCGCGCCATGGGACAGCTTCGCCCCATCAAGGGCTATGATACACTCATCCGTGCCTATGC
>JAEZJA010000265.1 GCA_023415895.1 Bacillota bacterium | reverse complement strand
CCCGATTACTGCAGCTGCGCAGATAGGCGAGACAGGAAAACGAGGCTGGAAATATCAGCGAGGTAAAGAATGCAAAGCTGGTATGCTCCACCGGCAGGGTGTCATAATACCTGAGCTGCATCACGACCAACACCGCGGTATACGCCAGCAGGGCGAACAGTGCCAATATAGGCGTGTGAAAAAGTACAAAAAACGGAACACAGGCGGCAAAGGCAAGCGAAGCGACCAGAATACCGCGATGTTTGACGAAATTTGTTGCTATCAGCAGCTCCGTCATGGCCAACAGGCTCAGAGCCGCCATGGCAATATAGAGCGCGATGGGCGGCAAAAGCAGCACAGCGACCAACAGTACGGTTCCCACAAGGCCGGTAATAATACGTGATTTCATGGCAGTCACACTCCTCCGAAGCGGCGATTTCTACGCGAATACTCCGCGATCGCCCTGTCAAGATCGGCCGGCTTGAAATCCGGCCAGAGAATATCCATAAACACGTATTCGGCATAGGCCGACTGCCATATCAGGAAGTTTGAGGTGCGGTATTCGCCGCTGGGACGAAGAATGAGATCGGGATCGGGCTGCCCGGCGGTATACATTTGTGCAGAAAGAAGCTCCTCAGAAATATCATCGGCGGAAAGCAACCCGCCGGCCACCTGTTGTGCAAGGGCCCGCGCAGCGTGGGTAATTTCCTCCCGCCCGCCATAGTTGATGGCAATATTGAGACACAGACCGGTCTTGTCCCTGGTGACTTCCTCCGCCTCGACCATCAGACGGCGGATGCTGTCCGAAAGGGGCGTGCGATCACCGATAAACCGCGTGCGGATGTTCTCTTTGGTAAAATCGGCCAATGATTCGCGCAGGTACTGCTCAAACAGGTTCATGATGCCGTCAACTTCCTCTTTGGGACGCTTCCAGTTTTCCGTTGAGAAAGCATAAACCGTCAGGTAGCGTATTCCGCGCTTTTCGCAATACTTCGTGATTGTGCGGAACACCTGAGCGCCGTAGCTATGCCCTGCCTGGCGGGGCAACGCCCGTTTTTTAGCCCAGCGGCCGTTTCCGTCCATGATAATACCAATATGCGTTGGAAGGATTTCCGTGGTAGGAGAGGTCTCCTGCACCTTATTCTTACGAAACAATGGCAATCGTTTCACTCCAAATCTCAATCAGTCAATAATGGCGGCACCCGCCCGAAGAGACTCACAAAAAGCTGGCACTCAATGACGAAAGGCGGACAAGCGCCCGCCCCTCCTCTTCTCTGCTTTAGATTTCCATAATCTCTTTGTCTTTTTTCGCAGCAATCGTGTCAATTTCCTTGCAAAACTTATCCGTCATATCCTGCATCTTTTTTTCGGCGTTTTTCAGATCGTCTTCGGTGATCTCCGATTTCTTTTTGAGCTCCTTGAGCTTATCCATCGCGTCGCGGCGCAGTGAGCGAATGGCCACCTTACTCTCCTCGGCGTACTTGTAAACGCCCTTGACAAGATCCTTGCGGCGTTCCTCGGTCAGCGGGGGAAACATCAGACGAAGACAGCTGCCGTCATTCTGAGGATTGATGCCGATATCCGACGCTTGAATGGCCTTGTCAATCGCCTTGAGAGAGGATTTGTCCCAGGGCTGGATGAGCAGCGTGCGAGCCTCGGGAACGGATACTGCCGCCATCTGCCCAACGGGCGTGGGGACACCATAATAATCCACCGTCACCTTGTCCAGAACGGCTGGATTGGCGCGTCCGGCTCGAATGGCCGCGTATTCGCTGGTAAGCGCGTGAACCGTCTTGTTCATTTTCTCTTCTGTGTGTGTAAACACCTGAGCCATCTCTGCCATGATTATTCTGCCTCCTCTACTAACGTACCAATATTTTCACCGTTGATCGCCCGCACGATATTGTGCGGATCTTCAAGGTTGAAGACAAGAATGGGCATCTTGTTGTCGCGGCACATAGCCGCTGCCGTAGAATCCATGACCTTGAGGTCGCGGTTGAGCAAATCCATAAACGTCAGCGTATCAAAGCGCACCGCATGGGGATTCTTCTTGGGATCACAGTCATAAATGCCATCCACCATACTCGCCTTGAGGATGATGTCGGCCTCGATCTCAGCGGCCCGCAGCGTTGCCGCGGTGTCCGTGGAGAAGAAGGGGTTGCCCGTGCCGCAGCCAAAGATGACCACACGGCCCTTTTCGAGATGACGCACCGCACGATTGCGAATATAGGGCTCGGCAATCTGATTCATCGCAATAGCCGTCTGTACACGCACATCACAATCCAGCTGCTCCAAGGCATCAGCAATTGCCAGAGCGTTGATGGTCGTTGCCAACATGCCCATATGGTCTGCACGCGTTCGATCCATTTGACCGCTCGAGCGGCCGCGCCAGAAGTTGCCGCCACCCACCACAATCGCGATCTGCACCCCCGCATCCGCACAGGTCTTGATCTCCTTACAAATGCGCAGCACCGTATCAAAATCCAAACCGAACTTTTCATTGCCTGCCAGAGCTTCTCCGCTGAGCTTGAGAAGAACCCGCTTATATTTCGGCTGCATCACCATCACATCCATTCCAAGGTAATTATGTTCTGTATTATTCTACACTATTCAATTATCGGTGTAAAGGCGGGAAAGAGAATTTAGAATGTAAATTTTTATTGAAAGAGTCTGTTTGCCAATATTCAGGGGGATAACCGGCCATAAATATAACGGTTCGTCCGTAAAAGTATGGGATTAAACCTTACGATTACCAAAGCCTGCACAACGCTTGTCATCCTGAGCGTAGGGAATGATCTTGAGACTCCCTACGAGAAAGACTCTTCGGCTTCACATCAGAATGACAGCCTGCAGCCGCAGAATGACCAAGTGCTTCGCTTCGGTTTCGGGCGACCATGCTGGGTCGCCCCTACAAGCAAAAAGGGTGCAGGGTTTTGTGTCTCCCCGCGCTTCGCAGAAGATCCCCGCGCGTCGCGGAAGAGTGTTGTCCCTTATGAGTAGGGCGGGGGCTTGCTCCCGCCGCTTAACATCATTCTGACACACAAGAAAGGAAATTCTGTGTGGCTTAAGCCGAATATAAATGATCTTTTTAGAAGCACTCATACATCAAGCCTTCCCCTTGAGGGGAAGGTGGGCGGCGAAAGCCGCTCGGATGAGGTGTCGTTTCAATAAAGGCTAGCCGTAATAATCAGGTCTCATCCCCCTCATCAGTCGCCGATGGCGATAGCTTCCCCCTAAGGGGAAGCCTTTTTATGATCAACAATCTGGCACATAAAAAGGGGAAGGCTGTGCGCCTTCCCCTCGATTTGCAGCTGTACTTATTTAATCATGCTGGCAACTTCATCGGCGAAGTTGTCTTCACGCTTCTGCAGTCCCTCGCCCTTTTCAAAGCGGGTATACGCAACGACCTTCATGCAACCGCCCGACTGCTTCTCCATGTCCTTGACATACTGGCCGACCGTGATGTCGCCATTTTTGACAAAGGCCTGTTCCAGCAGGCAGTTGTTCTCATAGAATTTGCCGATACGGCCCTCGACCATCTTGTGGATGATCTGATCGGGCTTGCTGGCGTTCTTGGGATCGTTCTTGATCTGGGCGACGAGAATTTCCTTCTCCTTGTCCACAGCGTCTGCCGGCACAACGTCCTTGCTCAGGTAAGCCGCGTTCAGAGCCGCGATCTGCATGGCCACGTCCTTGCCGCATTCCTGCAGTTGCTCGGAAGCGGCTGCCGTCGCGTCCGCGTCAAAGCGAACCAGCACGCCGATACGGCCGCCGCCGTGGACATAGGCCACGCAGTCGCCCTCATAGCGCACAAAGCGGCGGATCGATAGATTCTCGCCAATGACAAGAATCTTGTCACGCAGAGCATCCGCGACCGTCTGGCCATCGGCGTATGCGGTTTCCAGAAGAGCGGCCACATCAGCCGGATTGGTATCGGCAACGATCTCCGCAACCTTCTTGGTGAAGGCCTGGAAATCGGCATTTTTGGCAACAAAGTCGGTTTCGGAGTTGACTTCTACAACAACGCCGACCTTCTTATCCTGATCAACAAAGGCATACACAAGGCCTTCAGCAGCAATGCGGCCAGATTTTTTTGCCGCGGCAGCCAGTCCCTTTTCACGCAGAACGTCGATTGCCTTGTCCATATCTCCGTCCGTCTCTGTCAGAGCTTTTTTGCAGTCCATCATGCCTACGCCGGTTCTCTCACGCAGCAGCTGCAC
>JAEZJA010000228.1 GCA_023415895.1 Bacillota bacterium | reverse complement strand
CGCCTTGGCCTTGCCGATATAAATGATGGTATTGTGTGCATCCTTCATGATGTACACGCCAGGCAGCAGCGGCAGTGCCATCGCCTGACGACGAAGCTCCTGAATAAGCGGGGTTTTTGGTGTGTTCATTGTTGCCGCCTCCTTGCAGCGGACGTTGGGATACCAACGGTTTATTTTTCAGAGCTTATAACAGCAAGTAAAAATTAAGCGCAACCGCTGAGAGCGGCTGCGCTTAATATGTGTCAAGAATTATTCTGCGAAGCCAGATTGAACAAGATTTACAAGCGAGTCAACCGCCGCTTCTTCGTCTGTACCGTCCGCAATGATACGGATACCTGTTCCACCCACAATGCCCAGAGAAAGAACACCCAGCAGACTCTTGGCATTTACACGGCGCTCTTCCTTTTCAACCCAGATCGATGATTTGAACTCATTGGCTTTTTGAATAAAAAACGTAGCAGGACGAGCATGCAGGCCGACTTGATTCTGTACCATAACGTCTTTTACATACATAGTTTTCTTCCTCTCCCAAACAAACACTACCGCAAGATAGCAAAATCGTAACCGCTTTTTATAGCATTTCACTATGGCAATACGATTATTATACCACAAAAGCTTTTTTCGTCAACTCGTTTTGTCCTTTCAATTTAGCATTTGTCGGAATTTTGGATTCCTGCCCTATTTTCAAAGGACAAACCTGTAACAGGTTGTGAATTATGCAATACACCGTTAATAACTTTTAGGCATAACGGAGAAAGGGCCTGGTAGTTTTTGCACTCAGATAGCCGTCCAGACGCTGTATGCCCAGGGGTTAAATCATTCGTCCCGCCACTTTTTGAGGGCGGGGTTGGCCTGCTCGGACTCGCGTTGTAGCGTTTCAACAAACGCCTTCTCCTTTTCCGTCAGAGCGGCGTGGGCGAGCATGTCGGGACGGTGCTCCAAGGTTCGCCGGATGGCCTGCTCCCGCCGCCATTTGACGATATTGGCATGATGCCCCGACAGCAGCACCTCGGGAACCTCGCGACCCTCCCATACAGCAGGGCGGGTATACTGCGGGTACTCGAGCAGACCCGAAAAGTGGCTTTCCTCAGTAAAACAGGCTTCATCCGAAAGCACGCCGGGAATCATGCGCGAAACACAATCGAGCATCACGAGTGCCGGCAGCTCCCCGCCGGTCAGCACATAATCCCCAATCGAGATCTGCTCGTCCACAAGCGCATCGAGCACCCGTTCATCCACACCCTCATAGTGGCCGCACAGCACGCACAGATTCGGCAGCTTGGACAGCTCCAATGCACGCTTTTGGGTGAGCACAGCTCCCTGCGGGGACATATAGATCAGATGAGGACGAGTGCCCGCTTGCTCACACACGGCGCGAAAGCAGTCGGCAATGGGCTGGGCATACATCACCATGCCCATACCGCCGCCATAGGAATAGTCATCGACCTGATTTTGCTTGTTGAGTGTATACTCGCGTATCTGGTGGGTGTGTACCTCGATGATCCCTTTGTTCTGGGCGCGGCCGAGGATGCTCTCGGCCATGACCGTGCGGCACATATCGGGGAAAAGCGTCATAATGTCAAATCTCATCGTCAAACAGTCCTTTGATGGGGCGCACGCGCATCACGCCGCCGTCCACATCCGTTTCCTCGATCATGGAGGGTACGGCGGGCATCAGCACCTCGCCTTTGGGCGTGCGCACATGATAGACGTCGTTGGCGCCGGTGTAGCTGACATCGGTCAGTGTGCCGTATTCGTCGCCTGTGTCCGCGTCGATCACGCGCAGCCCCAACAGATCCTGAATGAAATAGCTTCCCTTTGGCAGCTTGACATCGTCACGATTGAGGTAGAGCAGGCGCCCCCGAAGCGCGGCAGCCTGCTGGACGGTGGTGACCCCCTCGAGCGTGACCAACGTAATGTTCTGGTGGGGTCGACACTTGGCGCGTACAGGGGTGCGCCCCTCGTCAAAATACAAAACGGAAAGGCCGGACAGAAAGCTGGGCGAATCGCACCACGGCTGCACGCGAACCTCGCCCTGCAGTCCATGGGTGCCCACAATCTGACCGGCCTCCAGATATTGTTTTTTTGGCATGATATTCCTTCCCTTCAAGGCAGCAGCTTGCCAGCTGCCTCTTAGGTAGTATATCACAATCCCTGCCCGGATTACAATGCCTCAAACATCCGTACGCCTTTTGTGCGAAGAATTCTTGCCAGAAGAGCGTCCAGCGCGGCAATGACCACCGTTACACCCGCCAGGCCTAAGTTCTTGGCCGTATCAGGCAAAAAGAGGAGGGCGGCGCACAAGCCGATGGCGGCAAACATACCCACCATAATGGTGATCAGCACGGCGGCGCTTTGCTTGATGACTGTGACTTCGCTTGTCCAGGACAGGTTGGGATTGAGAAGATTGATCAGCAGCCCGAATTCCGAAATAAACAGCGAATAGGCGGCGGGCGTGAGAATCAAAAACACGATTTGTAGAGGGGTAAAGGGCAGGGCGACGCATAGCAGCAGGGCACTGATCAGTGCGGGCGGGACGGTGACGGTCAGATTGACAAGAATTTTGGCCTTGAACACCATGCTGGTGTCAACCGGAAGGGAGCGGATGATCCAGAGCTCTTTACCTTCGAGAGAGATCGCACAATCGGTAGTGCAGGACAAGCCGATCATCACCGCGAGAACCAAGGGGGCCAAAGAACCGATCAGCGTGGTGAAACCCGGAACCTCCAGAAAAGTCTCCATTTGCTCGGGAGTGACAAAAAGCAGCGCAATACAGCCAATCAGGCACAGAATCATGCCGATGCACGTATTGAGGACATACAGGGAGGAGGAGAACAGGCGGCGCATCTCGCGGCGGTAGAGGGCGGCCAAGGGGGAGGACACCTTGAGCTCCTGCATCTTGTAATTGGAGGAGGAACGGCTGGAGAGCAGCGCCGTGTTGATCGTTTTGTAATAGCGTGCTGTCAGTAGAGAAAAGAGACCGAACAACGCTACGGACAGCAGAATAAAGCACAAAAGGGAGAGCAGATTCCCTTCGCACAACGCCTGTGTATAGAGCGGCGTCAGAGGATACAAACGATTGACGACACCCATCAGCGTAGCGCCGATTTGCGCCGCG
Source organism: Bacillota bacterium (assembly GCA_023415895.1). GTDB lineage: Bacteria > Bacillota > Clostridia > Oscillospirales > Acutalibacteraceae > Avimonas. The sequence goes on along the minus strand of JAEZJA010000228.1, from coordinate 1,889 downwards.
TTGGTGACCATCGCTTCGGAGTTAAAGGAGAGCAGCATGATAAGGACGACGGCGGCAAGCGACAACACAATGGCAATGACGTTGGTGTGGCGGAAGCGCGAAGAGATCGCCGTAATCACAGACCCGATAGCCATCCCCACAATCATGGGAACCATCGGCACAAAGAGCGTGAGCAGGATCATGGCGACATAAAACCACGCCGAAGGCATGACACGAATGGCATAAATGATGTTCGCAGGCAGCACGATGAGTGCACAGAAGCCGACGTTCATACTGTAAATCTGGATCAGCTTGGCCGCCACGACCGTTTCGCAGCGAACGGGCAGCGACATGGTCATGTCATAATCCTTGGAGCCGAACAGCACACCGTTCACCTTGTAAACGGTCGTGAAAAGGGTAATGACCGAAGCGACGGCCATCATCATGGCCGGCAGCAGCTGCAGCGCGCCGATTTGCTCAAAGGCGTTGGCATACAGTATATCGTAAACCACCAGTGTAAACAGCAGGGAGGCGCCGACAAACACCATGGCCACCGCCATGCCGATTAGCTTTTGCTTATCCTTTTTGTCTTTGGAATGCAATGCCTTGTTGATACCAAAAGCGTTGAGAAGCTGAATGCGCAGGAGAATTCCCAGCTTATTCATGATCGATCAACTCCAAAAATACATCTTCGAGACTGTTGTTGCCTTTGACGAAAGCGATATCTCCGCTGGTGATCAGCTGACCGTCTTTAATAATGGCGACCTTGTTGCACAGCTTTTCAGCAACCTCAAGAATATGGGTAGAAAAGAAGATGGCAGTGCCTTGTTTGCACAGCTCGTTCATGGTTTGTTTCAATGTGTGTGAGGCCGAAGGGTCAAGCCCCACAAACGGCTCATCCAGAATGAGCAGCTTGGGATGATGAATCAGCGCCGATATAATCGCGAGCTTTTGCTTCATACCGTGGGAATAGGAGGAAATCAGATCGCCCAAATTGGATGTCAGATCAAAACGGTCGGCGTACAGGTGGATATCCGCCTCACGTTGGGCTTTGCCCAGACCGTAGATGTCACCAATAAAGTTCAGGTACTGGATACCGGTCATATAATCGTACAGGTCAGGATTGTCGGGTATGTAGGCGATATCCTGCTTGCAGGCGACCGGCTCCTTGCGGATGGAACGGCCGTTGATCAGAATGTCGCCTTGTTCAAATTCCAGAACGCCCGCAATGGCGCGGATTGTGGTGGTCTTTCCCGCACCGTTGTGACCGATGAAGCCATAAATATCACCCGCTTCCACCGTTAGATTGAGGTCGTCGACGGCTTTCTTGCCGCCTTTGTAGGTCTTGGAAAAATGCGAGATTGTCAGCATAACAAGTACCTCTTTCTATGATTTTTTTTCATCCGGCAACGCCGGAGAGGAGATCAGCGTAATGCGTCGCATGCGTCGGTTTTCGTTAGGCTTGTTGTCCAGCACGCGCGAGTAAGCCAGGGAGATTTCCCGCAGAAACTGATCAAATTCTTCATCGCTGAGCAATAACGTGGATGTCTGCAGCAGTAGCTTGTCACGCACAAAATCGGCATCCTCTCTAACCAGATACCGCTCGAACTCACTCAGCAGGCAGAGCAGGGTGGATTCCAGAACAGAGCGCAGCCCGTCATGGTCATACGCTTTTGCATCCTTGCTTTCCAAGGGTGGGTCAACCGGCTGAGATTTCAGTGCATAGGTGCGTTCCACAGCGCCGCGGATACGGTTCTCACTCATCACCTGCACCAGTCCCCCCTGGGTCAGCAGATTCAGGTGACGGTAGAGACTGGCACGCGGCACATCGGACAGTTGACCGCCGATCTCCTGTGCTGTGGCGGGCTGATGAACGAGCAGATACTGCACAATTCGCATGCGCACAGGGT
>JAEZJA010000186.1 GCA_023415895.1 Bacillota bacterium | reverse complement strand
GCTTACCTTCTTTACTGCCCACCGCATAAATATTGCCGCCGAGGTCAATCATCGCGGCGGTAACCCCCTGTTCGGTTAAATAGTCATGCAGCCGGTCGGCTATGTACCCTTTGGCAATGCCGCCTAGGTCGATGGCCGCCTGCGGGTCACTGAGCTGAACAATCGAGCCGTGCCCCGACGTTGCCGAGGTTACACTCACCTGACGGTAATCCACCAGCGCCGCCGCCTTTTGGAGCGCATCGGCATCCGGCAGCGAGGGAGTACTGCCTGTGAAATCCCACAGACTGCTGACCGGTGCAATGGTCGCGTCAAACGCCCCCCCTGAAAGCTCACTGTATTGCCTGCATAAACGCAGTATCTCCGCTGTTTCCTCAGAGACTTCTGTCGGCTGTCCTTGTGCATGATTGATACGCCAGACATCGCTGCCCTCCAGTGTCCGACTCAACAGCGCTTCATATTGCCGAATTTTTTCAAAGCAAACATCGAGCAGAGCCTCGTCGGCCGGTTGATACAGTGTGATGGATATCGTTGTGTTGAGCAGAAAACCGCTGCGGGTGACACCGCGCATGTTCCTGCGGCACCCTGTCAGAGCTCCCGCCGCCACTACACCGGCTGCCAAAAGTGCCCCTGCCCGCCGCATCCAAGAACCTGTCAATGCCAATCCGCCCTTTCTTTCCTCCTCGGCCAACGGCCGAAATATGCCTAAATTATACACCGTCGGCAATAAAAACGGAAGAGATGGACAAACATTGTGACAGCTTTGTAATAAAGATTGTACTTTTGAAATACTATGTGGTATATTGCCTATAATTCATATTGAAATCCGTTCATCCAATACATACCTTGAAGGGAGGAATGAGGCACGGAAACCCACCAACTATGCAAAACGTCCCCTGATCCGCTGCTCAAACAGCCGTGGTTCCTCTCTGTTTTGCTCATTGTCCTGATACCCGTGCTTCCCGAATACATTGCCCCCATTTTGGCAGTCGGTTCGCTGATCGCCGCATACGCGGATGCCAAGCGGGAAGGCCGCTGTATCACTATCGGGCTGCTGGGTAAGCTGATGGTGGTTTATATGGTCTACATGGCCTTTGGTGTGGTATATGCCCGGCATCCGTTAGCTACGCTCGCCACCCTATTCATGTGGATATTCATGTTTACGGTTTATCTCGCACTGACAACGGTACTAACAAACAGCCACCGCACCAACGCACTGCTGATGGGCATTTGCGTGGCCGCCGGTGTTGTTGGTTTCATCAGCTGTGTGGAATACACAGCCAACGCCATGTTTGGTTGGAAGGTTCCCCTGCAATTCTGGTCGTTTTTGGACACCACGGTGTATAGCTGGCTTCCGCTGCGGCTGCTGCCTGTATCCAGCAACCTTCGAGCCTGCTCGACCTTTTCCAACCCCAATCTAATGGCGGAATACATGACCATGGTGTTCCCTTTTATGATCTATTATTGCTTTAGCGGCAAGCGCACATGGGTGCGTGTGGTATGCCGTTTGTGCCTGGCGCTTGCGGCAGGTGGTACTGCGTTTACCTTCTCGCGCGGCAGTTATCTGGCTCTTTTCGTCATTGCTGCGGTCTTCTTTATCACCAACATCCGCCGCGCTCTTTTGTTTCTTGTCACCATGGTGGGAGCACTGTTCTTGCTGCCAAATTCGGTTGTGCAGCGCATGTTTTCTATCAAGCTGTCCGATGCCTCCATTGCTGAACGACTCAGCATATGGATGGCGGGACTGGAGGAAATCGGCCGCCATTGGCTGCTGGGCATCGGCGCGGGCGTGGAGAATTCGTGGCAGATGCTTTTGGGGCATGGCATAAACGCCCCTCATATGCACAACCTGTCCCTGCAGCTGCTGGTGGAAGGCGGCATCATTGCTTTAATTCTCATCCTGTATATGGGATGGAGATTGCTCTTTAAAGGGATTGGCCTGGTACGCCGCTCACATGAGCTTCGTTTTTCGGGCATCACCATCCTAGCCTTTGCCTTGGGCTTTGCTGTGGAGGGATTGGTGGATTTCCCCTTCCTGACCCCCAAGCTGGTGGGCATTTTTCTCATGACCCTGGCCTTGGTCGAGAGTCTGTCCAATACAGCACTGGGCTGCGTTCCCCAACCTGTGAAAGCGGCTGCCGCCTCGGTTGTGCAGCCTTTGCGCCGCCTGAAACGGTCGCCTGCCGGTAGAGTATCGCATCACAAACCGAAACCGCCGATGAACGAATAATAGAAGTTGCATACGAATGTGGGGAGAGAATGATATGGACAAAACAAACCCGGAACTTTTCGCGCAATTGACGAACGTGGCTTTGTTCGAACAAGGCCACTCCCTCGCACAGCCCCTTCTGGCACAATACCAATACCCTTGGGAGGCTTTGACGGGAATCCGTGCCTTCATTGAGCAGTTGGGTCCCACGCTTGATCCTGCCGAATACGATCACCCGCGGGAGAACGTCTGGATTCATAAAACTGCAAAGGTTGCGCCCACCGCCTTTATAGGCGACGTTGTGATCATCGGCGCCGGAACAGAGGTACGGCATTGCGCTTTCATCCGGGGCAGTGCGCTGGTGGGCGAGGGTGCCGTAGTCGGCAACTCAACCGAGCTTAAAAATGTCATTCTTTCTGATAAGGTGCAGGTTCCCCATTATAACTATGTGGGCGATTCCATTCTTGGCTATAAATCCCACATGGGCGCGGGTTCCATCACCTCCAATGTCAAAAGCGACAAGACGCTGGTGACGGTCTGCTGCGGGGAGGAACGCATCGAGACAGGGTTAAAAAAGTTCGGCGCCATTCTCGGTGATCTCGTGGAAGTTGGCTGCGGCTCTGTACTCAATCCCGGTTCGGTGATCGGACGGGGCTGCCAGATTTATCCCCTTTCCATGGTACGCGGCTTTGTTCCTGAAAACAGCATTTATAAGAAACAGGGCGAAGTTGTGGACAAAAGGTAAATTGAAAAACACCCAATAAGACAGCTAAAAGCGTAACCGAGAACGAAACACTCGGTTACGCTTTTTTATGATACCATTGTTGTCTTTGTCGATGCCTTTGGAATGTCCCCGTCAAGCAAAAACGCAGATCGCCGTGAAATTATCGTTATTGTTCGTGACCCGAAGAAGCAGGCGATTGACCATATAGTCCATCCATTCTTTTGGGGATGATGACTTAAGCAAATCAATCTCCATCTCCGTTTCGTAGACATACTCCCAAAAGCCGTCCGAGCAGAGCAAAAAAGCGTCGCCTTTTTCCAGTGGGAGTGCGTCATCCAATTTAGTAATTTTGAGATCCGATTCATTTCCCAACACTTTTAGGAGCTTGTTTCGGTCATCATGGAAACGAATTTGTGTTGTGGTGATTTCCCCCAAATTAACGGCAACCTGAGAAACGGTATGATCTTTGGAGTGCTTATATAGGCACCCGTTTTTGAAGTAATAAAAGCGCGTATCGCCAACGTTAAAATACCGCACTTTTTCACCATCAGAGAAAGCAGCCGTGACTGTTGTCCGCATCGTTTGTAAAGAAGGATCGCTGGTTTGTTTTTGTAAAATAAGCTCATTAGACGCATTCATTAATGCCAGCAAAGATTTTTCGGACATGTCGGGCAGCTTTTCTGCTTGAGCAATAAGGAATTCCACAGCCAAACGGGAAGCCACCTCCCCACAGGCGTGGCCTCCCAGCCCATCCGCCAACACCCATACACCCAATCCCGAGGCTGTTTGCGTAAAGGCTGCACAATCCTCATTATTCGAGCGCCCGCCAACACTTGTGTAGGAATAGGTATCCATTCCCATCACCCTATTCTGACTTCAAACATATTGGATTCCTCGGCCAGATAGAACGACTCTCCGCTGCGCAGGGGAACGCTCTGATTCGCCTCCAGCTTTGACCCATCGGCCAGGAATGTTCCGTAGGAAGACGCCTGATCGCGAAGAGTCACGCCGTTTTCATCGGCGGTAACAACACAGTGGAACCCGCTGATGCCGGGATAGTCAATGGGGAAAACCACATTGC
>JAEZJA010000161.1 GCA_023415895.1 Bacillota bacterium | reverse complement strand
ACGGGTGGCAAGTAATTATCTTTCGCGGCTGGCAGACCGTACTAACGCGACGTGACGCGTGCCGCTAGTAGCATAGGGCTTTGCCCGTCTCTGCAGAACCACCGGCTACGCCGGTGGGTATCTATTTATTGTCACATTTTATCATTATGTTAGTGGATTACCAAATTTAAGTAAAAATTAATGTAAATTTATTAAATTGGTTAAAAACAGATAACATAGTGGTTAGAAACTGCACACACATCTTGCCAACTTGTCTGTTATAATTACTTCGCAATATTAACCAAGACTTTTGTTTGTAAAAGTTATACAAAGCGGGGGTTGCATGAACGATTACTTTTCGGGTAAAAAATACCAGTTTAATTATGAATTCTGGGAAACTCCTCATGGTCACGGGTTTGTCAATCTGCTTCAGATCGGTGAAGTGCACTGTGTCAAAGGATATGAAGGTATGAAGCATGTCCAAATGTGTCACGAAATCACATACGTCACCATCGGAGAGGGAGAGTCGCTGATTGATGGCACATCCTATAAAATAAAAGCCGGCGATGTCATAATTACACGTAAAGGGGAGCAACACCAGATAGTGACCATGGCTGATGAAGGCCTTCACTTTTTTTATGTAGGGTTTACGATCAACGAATCGGAAGCCTATGCAAACCTAAGTGCCTATTACAATGAAGCTACTTGGTACAAATTATTTTCTTCCACAATAGAACTGCACCCCTTGTTTCAAATGCTGGTGAATGAGTTTTATTACCATTATGAGTATGCGGATGAATTGATAACCAGTTTGCTTCAGCAAATTGTGGTTGGTGTGTATCGAATGTCCCTTTCTGTGGATGTGGCCAGAGCACAAGAGGAGCTAACCGAAACATCCTGCGGCGCCAATATCTATTCGATTATTAAATATATTGATAAAAATTATGAAAACATAGATAGCATCCTCACTCTTTCTCAAGATTTAGGATATAGTTACAACTATTTCAGTCGTATGTTTCGGGAAAAAACTGGTGTGACTGTCCGCGATTATATTAACAAGAAACGAATTGAACGAGGCATTAGCTTGATTGAAAGCGGACAATTTTCCATTGTACGCGTATCCTCGATGGTTGGATATGAGACCGTGCAGTCTTTTAGCAAAGCGTTTAAACGAGTTATGAAAGTTTCGCCCAGAGAATATCGCGAACAATTACATACGATACAGCAGAACGGAGAAGACTCGAATGAAACAAATTAAAGCCATAGCGCTTCTGATGTCTATCTTCACCATGGCTGGGTCAATGCAGTTCACCTTGGTTCATGCGCAAGACAGTCAGATCGATAAGCCAGCCGTCCAAATTTCGTCGTCAGACACCTATTACGACTATATTTCAAAGATGCGGCCCAATGTTCCCATAGGAGAGGAACCCATATCGTTCAATGCCCAGCAGGCAATCAAGCTGCAAAATGCATCAAAGTCGAATCATGAGGGCCAGACGGATACCGTTTGCCTTAACGAAGGTGGTTCAGTCACTTATCAGATACAAGTGCCAAAATCGGGGCTGTATCAGCTGTCTGTTGACTATTATCCACTGGAAGGCAAACGGCGTGATTTTGAATTAGCATTAAAAATTGATGGCGATACGCCATTCGATGGTGCCTCGATTATGACGCTTAAACGAGCGTTTAAAGACGATACCGGTGAGAAAAAATTGGATTTTCGCGGCAACGAATTGCCTCCAGAACAAATTGAAATATTCCGGTGGATGACCGACGTATTGGCAGATAATGAAACCTTTAATGGTACGGAATATGAGTTCTATTTGGAACAAGGTACACGCACGATTACGATTGAATCCACACGTGAAAGTGTCGTACTTGGTAATCTGACATTCTTCGGCAAGACCGCGATACCCCAGGATGTGTCGTTGGGCGATGGATATACCGTATCGAACGGTTACATCAAAATTTATGAAGCTGAGTCGACGTATGAAAAATCCGATGCGACGTTGATTCCCACATACGATCGCACCAGTCCGGCTACGCAGCCATATACCAGCAAAACCATTTCATTGAATACCATTGGCCAATCGCGCTGGTCCAATCCTGGACAGTGGATATCGTATGAAATTGATGTGCCAACCTCCGGATTGTACGAACTGGGATTTAAATTCAAGCAAGATTATCAAATTGGCATGTCCACATCCCGCAATATATACATCGATGGAAAAGTGATTTCCGAATCCTTTATGAACGTGAAATTTCCATATAAATCGGGATGGCAATATCAAACCGTTTCGAATGAACAGGGAAAGCCTGCATGTGTGTATCTAGAACAAGGTCGGCACGTTTTGACCATGGAAGTATCATTGGGTAGTTGGGCAGAGGTGTTGACCTCGGTTGATCAGACAAATATGAACCTCAACGACTTATACCGCAAAATCATCATGGTAACGGGTTCCAATCCAGACCTTAATCGCGATTATTACTTAGAAAAGCAAATCGACGGATTAATAGAGTCTTTGCAATCGATGTCTCAAAGTCTGGAAGAACAGGCCAATTTGTTTGACACGATTAATAAAACAAAAGCCAGCCAATCGGAGGATTTGCGTCGCGTTTCCGAACAGATTCAAAGCTTTGCTAAGGATCCCAGTACCATTCCCTCGCGCCTCAGCAATTTCCGCGATAACATCACCTCGTTATCGGCTTGGCTTATGGCTCGCAGTTATCAGCCGCTGGAACTTGATTATTTTGTTGTTAAATCTCCCGATGTGGCTAACCCCAATCCCAAAGCAAGCTTTTTGCAAAGTGTGCGTCACGAATGGGATATGTTTATAAATTCATTCACAGAAGACTATAC
>JAEZJA010000095.1 GCA_023415895.1 Bacillota bacterium | reverse complement strand
CGGTGACGACTACTGCCATGATGAACTTTGTGGCATTGCCAGTCGACCCGATGTCGTAGTGAAAGTCAAAACCACAGAAGACGTCTCACGTATTCTGAAATACGCTTATGAACAACGCATTCCTGTTACCCCCCGCGGCTCAGGTACGGGCCTTGTGGGGGCGGCTGTGGCCATCCGGCACGGTATTGTACTTGATCTCAGCGCTATGAATCAAATTCTGGAGCTGGATGAGGAAAACCTTACCATCATGGTGGAACCGGGCGTATTGCTGATGGATTTGTCACAATACGTGGAAGAGCATCAAGGGTTCTATCCTCCCGATCCGGGAGAAAAGACGGCCACCATCGGGGGAAATATCAGTACCAACGCGGGCGGAATGCGCGCCGTCAAATACGGTGTGACGCGGGATTATGTCCGGGGACTGGAAGTCGTGTTGCCAAACGGCCATGTGATTACTCTCGGCGGGAAAACCGTGAAGAACAGTTCGGGATATGCGTTAAAGGATCTGATCATTGGGTCAGAGGGAACGCTGGCGGTGGTGACCAAGGCCATTCTGAAGCTGCTGCCGCTGCCGAAAAAGTCCATCAGTCTGCTTGTCCCCTTCCCCCGCCTTGAAAAAGCAATCGCCACCGTGCCGTTGATCATTCAGTCCAAGGCAATTCCCACCGCGATAGAGTTTATGGAGCGGGAAGTAATTATGGATGCTGAGCGCTACCTTGGCTTTTCCTTTCCCGACACCAGCGCGGACGCCTATCTTTTGTTGAAATTTGACGGCAACACCAAGGCAGACATCGAACGGGATTACGACAACGTGGCGCGCATTTGCCTTGATGCAGGCGCAGTGGATGTATTGATTATGGATACCGAGGAACGCGGCGAAGCGGTCTGGAAAGCGAGAGGCGCTTTTCTAGAGGCTATCAAAGCCTCAACAACCGAAATGGACGAGGTTGACGTTGTCGTACCCCGAAACCGTATTGCGGACATGGTGGCATTTACCCATCAGTTGCAGAAAAGCGCGGGAATCCGCATCAAGAGCTTTGGTCATGCCGGAGACGGCAATCTTCACGCTTATGTGCTGCGGGACGAACTCGACCAAGCGGAATGGCAGCGCCGTATGCAACAGGCGATGAGCGCCATGTACCAAAAGGCCAAGGAACTGCGCGGCGAGGTTTCGGGCGAGCATGGCATCGGCTATGCCAAGCAGCCCTATTTGAAGGATTCGCTTGATACCGAAACGCTTCATCTTATGAGAAGCATTAAACAGGCATTTGATCCGGAAAACATTTTGAATCCGGGCAAAGTGTGCTGGTAGGGAAATGATGACGTTCGGCGTTGTATCTCCGCTTCTTTTGGGTTAGGGTCACGCCAACCGTTAACAACAAAATCGAAAAAAGGTGTCCTACGCGATCGCGTAGGACACCTTTTTTCTGCAATTATAAGCCAATGCGAAACCTAAAATTTAAACTGAAGATCGACCTATCCTATGGTTACCGACCCTAGTTGTACTTCGGTTTTCCGGCATACGTTGTATGCAGGATTTCATGGGCCTTGTGGCTGCCGAAGCTGCCGAGATACTCCTCGTAGAGTTTCTTGATGGCCGGGGACTCATGCGACTTGCGCAGAGGCATCGACGCATCCTGATCGTACAGAGCCTTGGCACGCATCGCCTTGAGATCGACAAAGTTGCGCACGGAGGCAGGCTGGATGGGCTGGCCGCCGCCGTTGACGCAGCCGCCGGGACATCCCATGATCTCGACAAAATGCCAGTCGGCCGTTCCGTCCTTGATGCGGCTCATCACATAGTTGGCATTGGCCGCGCCGCTGACAACAGCGACCTTGATGTCCATACCAGCGATATTGTAAACCGCTTCCTTGATGCCTTTGGTACCGCGGACTTCCTTGAAATCGACTTCCTTGTTATCCTTGCCGGTCAGCACATCGTTGGCGGTACGCAGAGCCGCTTCCATCACGCCTCCGGTGGCGCCGAAGATCACGGCTGCGCCCGTATCCTGAGACAGCGGGTTGTCAAATTCCTCATCGGGCAGATTGGCAAAATCCAGGCCGGCGCGCTTAATCATGCGGGACAGCTCACGCGTGGTGATGGCGATGTCCACATCAGGCACACCAGCGGCGCTCTCGTCGTCACGGCCGATCTCGTATTTTTTCGCCGTGCAGGGCATGACGGAAACCGAAACGATATCCTTAGGATCGATGCCGTTCTTCTCGGCGTAATAGGTCTTGATGACCGCGCCCATCATCTGTTGGGGCGACTTGCAGGAAGACAGATGCTTCAGCTGCTCGGGATAATAATACTCGGCAAACTTAACCCATCCGGGTGAGCAGGACGTGATCATGGGCAGCACGCCGCCGTTCTTGACGCGATCCACGAATTCGGTTGCTTCCTCGACGATCGTGAGGTCGGCGCTGAAGTCGGTGTCAAACACCTTGGCAAAGCCCAGGCGACGCAGAGCGGCAGCCATTTTGCCCTCCACGTTGGTACCGATGGGCATGCCGAAGCATTCACCCAAAGTCGCACGGATGGACGGAGCCGCCTGTACCACCACATGCTTGGTCTTATCCGCCAGTGCTTCCCATATCTTATCGGTATCATCCTTCTCGATCAAAGCGCCGGTCGGGCAGACCACAACGCACTGACCGCAGGAAATGCAGGGCACGTCGTTGAGATTCTTCTCGAAGGGAGTACCGATATGGGTATCGATACCGCGATCGTTCGCACCGATGACCGACACAAACTGCTGACGGCAGGCAGCCACACAGCGGCGGCAAAGAATGCACTTGTTGTTGTCGCGAACCAGATGGGGAGCGGATAGATCCAGCTCATACTCGGGGTGGAAACCGTCGTATTTGCCACTATCCTCTACGCCATAGTCGCGGCACATCTTCTGCAGCTCGCAATCGTTGGAGCGTACGCAGGAAAGGCACTTCTTGTCATGCGTGGACAGAATGAGCTCCAGCGTCGTTTTGCGCGCCTTCTGAACCTTGGCGGTGTTGGTCTGAACCTCCATCCCCTCGGTCACAGGATACACGCAGGCGGTCACAAGACCGCGGGCGCCGGTAGCTTCCACAACGCAGATACGGCAAGCGCCGATCTCATTGATTTCCTTCAGATAGCACAAGGTGGGAATTTCCACGCCGGCGGCGCGAGCGGCTTCCAGAATCGTGGAGCCCTTGGGCACGCTGACAGCAATACCGTTGATCTTGCAATTTACCATTTCCATTTTCAGCGTACTCCTTTCTAACATTTTTTGATGGCGCCGAACTTGCACTTCTCCATGCAGGCGCCGCACTTAATGCACTTGTTGACATCAATGACATGCGGATTCTTCACCGTACCCGAAATGGCACCGACCGGGCACACGCGGGCGCAGGCTGTGCAGCCCTTGCACTTGTCCGCAATAATCTCGTAATGCATCAGGGATTTGCAGACATGGGCGGGGCATTTCTTGTCCACCACATGAGCAATGTACTCATCGCGGAAGAATTTGAGAGTGGACAACACCGGGTTGGGAGCCGTCTGACCGAGTCCGCACAGCGAGTTTTCCTTGATGTAGTTGCACAGCTCTTCCAGCTCGTCGATATCCTGAAGCGTGCCGTTACCTGAGGTGATTTTCTCCAGCTTTTCAAACAGACGCTTGGTGCCGACACGGCAGGGCGTACAC
>JAEZJA010000058.1 GCA_023415895.1 Bacillota bacterium | reverse complement strand
ATTTGATCGCCTGCTTCATCGGAATGCCGAAGCGCACAATATTTTTGAATTCTTCGTAAATGTTGGAGGTGGAAGCAGCAATGGTGCCGTCGGCAAGCAAAGCCTTGCCGTCCCGCACATAGACCGTCTGGCCGCCCAAATCGTATTCACCGTCCGCATGACCGGCCGCGCACATGGAGTCGCTGACGATGACCGAGCCGTCTTCACCCAGCTGTGAGAAGGCAATACGCAAAGCAGCGGGATGGATATGGAATCCGTCGCAGATTACCTCGGCGCGCAAGCCGACCTTTTGTGCATTATCAAAGGCAGCACCCACAACGCCGGGCTTACGGTGATGCAGGCCGCTCTGTGCATTAAAGAGGTGAGTGATATGACGCACGCCCCAGCCGATGGCCTCCACGGCTTGATCATAGTCCGCATCCGTATGGGCGATGGAAACGGGGCAATAGGGCTGCACCTCGCGGACAAAGGCTTCGCCGCCGTCGCATTCGGGAGCAATATCCACGATGCTGATGATCCCGCCGCATTCGTTATACAAACGGCGGAACTCGTCTTTATCGGGATTGCGTACGTACTTAGCATTCTGAGCGCCCTTTTTAGATAGGGCAATGTACGGACCTTCCATGTTAATACCCTGAATATAGGCGCCCGTGACCTTGTCCTTCATGGCGGCAATATTCGCAAAAATATGGCTAAGCTCGTCATAGGACAGCGTCATGGAAGTGGGGCAGAACGATGTAACCCCTCTGTGGACCAGGCAATCGGACATAGCCTGCAGAGCCTCGGGGGTTGCGTCCCCTGTATCAAAGCCGGCACAGCCGTGGATATGCATGTCAATCAGGCCGGGAATGACGGTATAGCCGGTCAGGTCATAGGTTTCCTGACCGGAAGCACCGGCGGCACCAACGCTTTTAATAAGTTCTCCTTCGGTTTCCAGATCGGCATGTATGGGCTCAAAATCCGCATTGTACACAAGTGCATTTTTTAACAGCATAAAAATCCCTCCGATAAGCATTGATTGTGTTGACGTACAACAAAAAACACTTTTGTTTATCTTATTATAACGCAATCAATCCGCCAATAAAAAGAAGAAAACAGACGGATTATTTGGATTATCAGGCAAAGATAAGCGTGCCATCCCGTGACAGCCCATTCGCTTTTATGGTATACTGAAGGAACTTTACAGCAGGCTGTGAAAGAAAGGCGTGGTCATAGTAGGATGGACAACCAATGGAAGGCCGTCATCGGCGTACTGAATTCGCAATATATTCATTCCTCGCTGGCTCCCTGGTGTCTGTTGGCGGGGGTGCAGACGTATGCACAGGAAGGAGTCTGTGCTACCGTCGTGGAGGGGACGATCAATGAGCCTTTGGAGGCCGTTGCCGAGCGTATTGTCTCCAAAAGCCCGCAGGCGGTAGGGCTGAGCTGTTATATCTGGAATATTACACAGACCGCCCGGCTGCTGGAGCTTATCCACGCCGCGCTTCCTGATTGTGTTCTGGTACTGGGTGGGCCGGAGGTCAGTTACTGTGCGGACAAGGTGATGCACGAACGCCCTCTGGTCGATTACATTGTGTCAGGCGAAGGGGAGAAGCCGTTTGCTTTGCTGCTCAATGCCCTCGCGGCGGGACGCAGCGCTGAACAGGAGAATATTCCGGGACTCTGCTATCGGGCAGGCGACCGGGTGGTGGTGTCACCGCCCTATACCCCTAACGAGCAACCACCCAGTCCCTATACACCGGCCTATTTTGAGGCACTGAAAGGGCGTATTGCCTATTTTGAGTCCAGCCGCGGGTGTCCTTATTCTTGTGCCTTCTGTCTGTCCGGCCGGTGCGGCAATGTCCGCTTTTTTAATCAGGAGCAGGCCGAGCGGGAACTGCTGCTGCTTGCCAACAGCGGCACCAGAACAGTGAAATTTGTGGATCGCACCTTTAACGCCGACCGCGGTCGTGCCAATAGGTTTTTTCGCTACATCATTGCTCACTACGGCAAAGAGATTCCTTCGGGAGTCTGCTTTCATTTCGAGATAGCAGGAGATCTGCTGGATGAGGAGACACTGGCACTTCTTGCCCATGCACCCGCGGGATGCATGCAGCTGGAAATCGGGCTGCAAAGCTTTCATGCTCCTACGCTCGAGGCTATCCACCGCCGCACAAATGTGGAACGCCTCAAGGCCAATATCCGCCGCTTGCTGGCCAATGGCAACATGCACATCCATATTGATCTGATCGCGGGGCTGCCGCTGGAGGATAGGCATACTTTCGCCCACAGCTTCAATACCGCGTATGCCTTGCAGCCCCATATGCTCCAGCTGGGGTTTCTGAAACTGCTGTACGGTGCGCCCATGAGGGAGAAGGAACAGGAGTATCCCTGTTTCTATAGCGACCAGCCGCCTTATGAGGTGACACGTACCCCCTGGCTGTCCGAGCAAGACCTGCGCCAGCTGCACGAGGCAGAGGACCCCCTGCAACGTCTGTATAACAGCGGGCGCTTTCGTCGTACGCTCCGTTATCTGCTGGAGGCGCTGGAGATCAGTGCGTTTGATCTCTTGTGTTCGTTTGGTGAGCACTGTGCAGCGCTGCCCATGCAGGGGATTTCGCTCAACGCCTATACGCGAATTGTCTACGAGTATTTCAGCGCTCAAAGCGGGGTGGACAAGGGGAGGCTGCGCGACGTTATGGTTTGTGACCGGCTGGCGACCAATGCGTCAGGGTTGCTGCCCGAGGTGCTGCGTATTAAGGATGGGGCGTTTAAGAATGGCCTGCGTCGACTGCAAAGTGATCCCTCGCTGTGTCCGCGCGAAGGTGTACGCCGCAGCTTTGCGCGCCTATACTCGGAAAATGCCATTGTTTATGCGGAGTATGGCTCCCCGCATCCCGTGACAGGAGAATACCCGCTTTGCAAGGTACCAATGGGACGTAGAACATGGTAGAATTGTAACCATTTAATAGCAAATGCAACAAGTTTGAAACCGGATTGTAACCGGTTTGTTGTTGAAATTGCGCTTCTATATAGTATACTGGTATACAAGAAAACCATAGAGAAGGAGTTTCATTATGAAAAGAACGTCACTGATTTCACTGTCTATCGCTGCGGCTATGCTGGTATTCACGTTGGCGTCCTGTGATACCAAGCCGGCTGCCTCCACCCCTGCGGCGACCACTCAGGCCACCACAACAACGACAGCCGTGCAGCAGACAACCAAAGCACCGACCACCACTGCGCCCACAACCGCTACACCTACCTCACCAACGGAAAAAGATGCGGTGACAACGGCTCCCACGACTGCCGGGACGACGGCTGTTCAGACGGATACCCCCGCCAAAGGCTCGGTTGAAGAACTGGCCAAGTCCTTAATCGGAAGTCCTTATAAACTTGGCGCGAGCGGCCCCAAGGAATTTGACAATTCCGGCTTCTTAGTGTATTGCTACGGACAAAAGGGTATTGCACTGCCTCGCTTTACGAGTGAGATCGCCAAAAAGGGGACACCGGTTGAGATGGATGCTCTCAAGCCGGGAGACGCCGTGTTCTTCTATAACGATACGCCGGGCGCGGCTCAGTTTGCCGGCATTTATGTAGGTAACAACGAGTTCGTCTCCTGTGATAACGAAGAGAAGCCGGTTGTGGTGCACAATATTTCCTATCCCTATTTCAAAGATCGTTTCGTAGGCGCCCGCCGCTTTACGGCATAAGCAAAAAATAAATAAAAGAGAGGCTTCCTGTCTACGGGAGCCTCTCTTTTTTATTCGAAAATGCTACTTGGTATCGTCTCAGTGGCATCCGGTCACATTCTATTCGTATAAAACGAAAAAGCAGCTGTTGCGGACAGACAACAGCCGTTTTTTCAGAAAGTCTATTGAAAGGGGGGGTAACAGCATACTGTAAAATAGCATGCAGTAGCATGCTGAAAGTATACCATGTCAAGCCCACCTTCGTCCATGCACATTCTTCAATAAACATTATACATTCTTCAATATTGCGTTTAAAAATGATAATATTATATAAAATTATTACCACAAATATAGAATAATTATTGTATAATCCGAAATAATAAGCGGTTTTACACAGGGATTCTTATCCATTATTCAACGGGGGTACGAGGTGTGGTCATGGCATCAGCATGGTTGTGAACAAAGTCGCGCCACAGCATCTGGATGATAGCGATCATAGGTACTCCGAAAAAGATGCCCCAGAAGCCAAAAAGACCGCCACCCAGCGTGATCGCCAGAAGGACATAGAACGGCCTCACGCCAATGGTATGGCTGACGATACGCGGCTGAATGAGGTTGGCGTCCACCTGCTGCATGCCAATGATAT
Source organism: Bacillota bacterium (assembly GCA_023415895.1). GTDB lineage: Bacteria > Bacillota > Clostridia > Oscillospirales > Acutalibacteraceae > Avimonas. Next base: position 233 of record JAEZJA010000058.1, on the reverse strand, counting down.
AGATGGCAATGAAGATGGCTCCATAAAAATTACCCGACAGCATCGTAATGGTGACGGCAACCACACCGCCGATAATGGCGCCGAAGTAGGGGATCATGTTCATCAGTCCGATCAGGAAGCCGAGTACCGGCGCGCTGGGAGCACGAAAGATGAACAGTCCGATGGTCATTAGCACGGCCACGATACAGGCGTCGAGCAGCTGCGTGTATAAATAGCTGTACAGGATATCGCAG
>JAEZJA010000026.1 GCA_023415895.1 Bacillota bacterium | reverse complement strand
ACTCTCAAGCGGATCATTCGTCAGGCCGCCGAGAAGGGCTATCGTATTCAAATCGGGCCGGAGTGTGAATTTTATCTGTTTGAACTGGATGAAACCGGGCAGCCGACCACAAACCCGCAGGACAACGCCGGCTATTGCGATATTGCACCCCGCGATAAAGGGGAAAACGTGCGGCGGGAAATTTGTCTGACACTTGAGGAAATGGGCATTAAGCCGGTTTCCTCCCATCATGAGCAGGGCCCCGGCCAGAATGAAATCGATTTTCATTACAGCGAGGCGCTGACGGCGGCCGACAACTTTATCTCCTTCAAGGCAGCAGTGGGCACCATCGCACAGCGCAACGGGCTGTATGCCTCCTTCATGCCCAAACCCTTAGCGGATAAAAGCGGCAGCGGCCTGCACATCAACCTTTCGGTGCATAAGGACGGTCAAAACCTCTTTGCCGGCAGCCAACCGCAGCACCAAAAGGAGACGGATGCGTTTATTGCCGGCATTCTCGAGCGTGTGCGCGAAATTACCGCTTTTCTCAATCCCTTGACCAATTCTTACGCCCGTTTCGGCAGCGGTAATGCACCAAAAACCATTTGCTGGTCACCCAACAACCGTTCTCATGTCATCCGCGTCCCCAACGCGAAGGGCGACCAGCATCGGATGGAGCTGCGCTCTCCCGATCCCTGCTGCAACCCCTATCTGGCTTTATCTTTGTTGATTGCCGCCGGTATGGAGGGTATTGAAAAACAGCTGCCGCTGTGTCCTCCCTGCAATGGCGATTGCACAGACCTGCAAGCACCTCCATCCGATCTTGGCGAGGCGGTGAAGCTTGCACAAAACAGTGAATTTGTGCGCCGCGTGCTGCCGTTGCCCTGTGTGGAGGGGTATCTCACCGCCAAGCAACAGGAATATGATGCCTATACCCAGGCACAGGATCCCGCTGAATGGGAACGGAGCCAGTATTTCCTTTGATCCATCCCTTTTGTAAGATTATGCAACCAATCTGACAGAAAGCAGGTGAGTATATGGACAGCGTTCTGATCGTTTCGGGCACAGACAAGGGTCGGGACATGCTGACCGAACTGTGCCGGTCTGAATCCTTCTCCCATATAGTCACCGCCTCCTGCGGCAGCGAGGCCCGGCGTGTGCTCATCGGCGAGACCTTTGATCTGATCGTCATCAACGCGCCGCTGCCGGATGAATTTGGGCATGAGCTGGCCATCTCTATCGCAGGAGAAACCTGCTCGGGTATACTGATGCTTGTCAAAAGTGAGCTGTCGGATGAGGTATCCGCCAAAGTCGAAAATTACGGTGTATTTGTGCTGGGCAAGCCCATCAACCGCCCGCTGTTTTATCAGTCACTTCGTCTGCTCTATGCTTCGTGCAAGCGTTTGTCCGGCCTTAAGCAGCAAACAGTGCAGCTGGAAAATAAAATTCAGGAAATCCGGCTGGTTGACCGTGCAAAATATACCTTGATGCAATATCTGAGCATGACCGAGCCGCAGGCGCACCGGTATATTGAAAAACAAGCCATGGATATGCGTTTGTCAAAACGGGCGATCGCCGAGAGCATTCTGAATACCTATGAATATTAAAAATACAAAATGAATGAATATTTATACGTTTTATCTTACGATTTATCTCTTTTATCTATTGACCAAAATCCCATCACACAGTATAATTATTGATCAGAACCGGTTGATATCCGAATATCCACACTTGTGAATGCTATCGGAGGAATAAGCTATGCAACAGAAGGTTTATCTAATCCTGGAAAACGGAAAGGTATTTGAGGGAAAGCGCTTTGGCGCCGACGGCGACGTTACAGGCGAAATTGTTTTTACCACGGCTATGACCGGGTATCTGGAAACGCTGACCGATCCCAGCTATTATGGACAGATCGTTGTTCAGACATTTCCGTTGATAGGCAATTACGGCGTGATTCCTACCGATTTTGAGAGCAGCGGCCCCCATTTAAAAGCGTATATTGTCAGAGAATGGTGTCAGGAACCCTCCAATTTCCGTAGTGAAGGGTGTCTTGATGCTTTTTTAAAATCCAATTCTATCATCGGATTATACGATATCGACACCCGCGCGCTGACCAAGATCATCCGGGAAGCCGGTGTAATGAACGCGCGCATCACCTCCTCTCTCGAGGACACCGAAGCGTCGCCCGAAACGTTGCAACGCTACGTCATCCGCGATGCCGTTGCTTCTGTGAGCTGCACGTCCATCCAGCCTGCCGCTGGCGATGGGCGGCGGGTGCTGCTGTGGGACTTCGGTGCCAAGGCGAATATCCAACGTGAGCTGGAAAAACGAGGCTGTGCGGTGACGGTCATCCCAGCCGGGACAACAGCCGAGGATATTCTATCACTCGACCCCCAAGGCATTATGCTGTCCAACGGTCCGGGCGATCCCGCTGAAAACACCGAAATCATCGCGCAGCTGAAAAAGCTGTGTTCATTGAATAAAAAGCGAAAACATCCCATTCCGCTGTTCGGCATCTGTCTGGGACACCAGCTGCTGGCCCTCTCGCAGGGTGCCAAAACCTCCAAGCTCAAATACGGCCATCGCGGCGCCAACCAGCCAGTCAAGGATCTGGAGACTGGCCGTGTATACATCACGAGCCAGAACCACGGCTACGCGGTTGTGGGCAATTCGCTGCCCGTTAATGCGGTCATGCGGTTTGCCAATGCCAACGATGGCACCTCCGAGGGCATTGACTATACCGACATGCCCGCCTTTTCGGTGCAGTTTCATCCCGAAGCCGCCGGCGGCCCGCTGGATACTGGCTTCCTGTTCGACCGCTTTGTCACCATGATGGAGGAGGAATAAGCTATGCCATTGAATAAGCAACTTAAGAAAATTCTGGTGATCGGCTCCGGCCCCATCGTAATCGGCCAGGCGGCGGAATTTGATTATGCCGGAACCCAGGCCTGCCGCGCACTCAAGGAAGAAGGGCTGGAGGTCGTACTGGTCAACTCCAATCCGGCCACGATTATGACCGACAACGCGATGGCCGACCGGATCTATATCGAGCCGCTGACAACCGATACGCTCAAGCGTATCATTCTTGAAGAAAAGCCGGACAGTGTGTTGTCCACGCTCGGGGGGCAGACAGGACTGACCCTGTCCATGCAGCTGGCGCGCGAGGGCTTCCTTGCGCAAAACAACGTACAGCTGCTGGGCGCCAACCCCGAAACCATCGATAAGGCGGAAGACCGCCAGATGTTCAAAGATACCATGCTGGAAATCGGCGAGCCGGTCATCCCCTCCATTGTCGCCACGGAAGTTCAGGCGGCTGTCGACTTTGCCGATGAGATCGGCTATCCGGTCATCATCCGACCCGCCTTTACCCTCGGCGGTTCGGGCGGCGGTATCGTCAATGACGAGAAAGAGCTGCGGGAAATCGCCGCCAATGGCCTGCGTCTCTCCCCCATTACGCAGATTCTCGTTGAGAAGTGCATCTCCGGATGGAAGGAAATCGAGTTTGAGGTCATGCGCGACAGCAAGGGCAACGTCATAACGGTGTGCAGCATGGAAAACTTTGACCCCGTGGGCGTGCACACAGGCGACAGCATTGTCATTGCCCCCGCTGTAACCCTGGCCGATAAAGAATACCAGATGCTGCGTTCGGCGGCCTTGAATATCATCTCCGCACTCAAAATTGAAGGCGGCTGTAACTGCCAGTTTGCCCTCAATCCCGACAGCTTCGAATACGCCGTCATTGAGGTCAACCCCCGTGTATCGCGCTCCTCGGCACTCGCCTCCAAGGCGACCGGTTATCCGATTGCCAAGGTTGCGTCCAAGATTGCGATCGGCTATACGCTCGACGAGATCAAGAACGCCGTGACCGGCAAAACCTGTGCCTGCTTTGAACCCGCGCTCGATTATGTGGTTGTCAAGCTGCCCAAATGGCCGTTTGATAAGTTTGTTTACGCCAAGCGCACGCTGGGTACCCAGATGAAGGCCACCGGCGAGGTCATGGCTATCGGTGACAGCTTCGAGCAGGCCATCATGAAAGCGGTGCGCGGCGCTGAAATTTCGCTCGACAGCCTGAATATGCCCGCGTTGGCGCAACTGGCCGATCAGGAGATACACGACCGTCTCCATCAGTGCAACGATCTGCGGCTGTTCGTCATTTTTGAAGCCATCAAGCGGGGAGTGACCTGCCAAGAAATTCACGATATCACCAAAATCGATCTTTGGTTTTTAAATAAGCTGTGCCATCTTGCTGCGCTGGAAGCGCGCATAGAAAAGGGATTGGACGATGATCTGTATCTGGAATGTAAAAAATTCGGCTATCCGGATAAGGTGATTGCCCGCATTTCGGGACAGTCCATCCCCCATCCCCGTCAGGCGGTCTTCAAAATGGTGGATACCTGCGCGGCGGAGTTTTCCGCCCAGACCCCTTATTTCTACTCCACCTATGACCAGGAAAACGAAGCGGCGGACTTTATTGCCGACAAGCATTCGGACAAGAAAACCATCATCGTGTTCGGGTCGGGTCCCATCCGTATTGGACAGGGAATCGAGTTCGATTATGCCTCGGTGCATTGTGTATGGGCGCTCAAGGATATGGGTTATGAGGTTGTAATTGTCAACAACAACCCCGAAACCGTATCGACCGACTTTGACACCGCCGACCGTCTGTATTTTGAACCCCTGACTCCCGAGGATGTCATGAATGTGATTGCGACCGAGAAGCCTTACGGCGTGGTCGTTGCTTTTGGTGGTCAAACCGCCATTAAACTGGCCAACTTCCTCGAAGCGCAGGGTGTTCGCATTCTGGGCACGCCTGCCGACAGCATTGACGCCGCCGAAGACCGCGAGCGTTTTGACGCGCTGCTCGAACAGCTGAACATCAAACGTCCGCAGGGCACCACCGTCATGAACACCGAAGATGCCTTGCGCGCCGCCAATGCGCTGGGATATCCCGTGCTGATGCGTCCGTCCTATGTGCTGGGTGGTCAGAACATGATCATTGCTTTCTGCGACGAGGACATTCGCGAATACATGGCCATCATTCTGGCACACAACATTGAAAATCCCGTGCTGATCGACAAATACCTGATGGGCATTGAGATTGAGGTCGATGCCATCTGTGACGGGGAAGACATTCTGATTCCGGGTATCATGGAGCATATTGAGCGTGCTGGTATCCATTCGGGTGACTCGATTGCCGTCTATCCCGCCTGGAACGTCAGCGGCCATTTGACCGAGCGGTTGGTGGAATACACCAAACAGCTGGCTGTGTCGCTGCACACGCGCGGCCTGATTAATATCCAGTATGTCATTCATGAAAACCAGATCTTTGTCATTGAAGTGAATCCTCGTTCCTCGCGCACCATTCCTTATATCAGCAAGGTGACGGGCGTGCCCATGGTCGATCTCGCCACCCACGCCATGCTGGGTGAAAAATTGGCCGATTTGGGATACGGCACGGGTCTGTATCCTGTCCCCCCCTATGTCGCCGTCAAAGTACCCGTCTTCTCCTTTGAAAAGCTGATCGACGTGGATACCCAGCTCGGACCGGAAATGAAATCCACGGGCGAAGTGCTGGGCATCGGCAAATCCCTCGACGAAGCCCTCTACAAGGGCTTGATCGCGGCGGGATACAAGATGAAAAGGCATGGCGGAGTGCTGATTACCGTGCGCGATACGGACAAAGCCGAAATTTTGGTTACGGCGAAGAAATATTCGGAAATGGGCTTCACTCTCTACGCCACCAAGGGCACAGTCAAGGCGTTGGCCGAGGTCGGACTGACAGCTGTGACGGTCAACAAGATTCACGAGGCAGCCGATGACAACATTATGACCCTTCTGGAAAGCGGAAAGATCAATTATATCATCTCCACCTCCTCCAAAGGCCGCCTGCCTGGCCGTGACAGCGTGAAAATCCGCCGTAAAGCTGTTGAGCTTGCCATCCCCTGTCTGACCTCGATTGACACAGCAAACGCCCTTGCCAACAGCATGCGCAGCCGGTATACACAGCTGAGCACCGAGCTGGTGGATATTAACCACATGAGGACGGAGCATATGAAATTCCACTTCACCAAAATGCAGGGCTGCGGCAACGATTATATTTACTTCAACTGCTTTGAGCAGCGTATCATCAGCCCTGAGTCGCTGAGCGTCCATCTGTCTGACCGGCATTTCGGCATCGGCGGTGACGGCGTGGTGCTGATCTGTCCGTCCGATGTGGCCGACGCCAAAATGCGGATGTTCAATCTCGACGGCAGTGAGGGTAAGATGTGCGGCAACGCCATCCGGTGTGTAGGTAAATACCTTTACGACAACAAAATGGTGCATAAGAACTCGCTGACGATTGAAACGCTCAGTGGCATTAAGAAGCTGAAGCTGTTTTTCCAGAACGGCAAGGTCAGCTCCGCCACGGTGGATATGGGCAAAGCCGAATTGGCTCCCTCCCGCATTCCCGTCAAGCTGGACGGCGATATGGTCGTTGCGCGCCCCGTTCACATCGACGGCAAGCCTTACAACATTACCTGCGTATCCATGGGCAATCCCCATTGTGTGGTCTTCATGGATCATTTGGACAATCTGGACATTGACAAGATCGGCCCGGTCTTTGAATACGATCCTCTATTCCCCGAGCGCGTCAATACCGAATTCATTACGGTCGTCAACCGTACCACGCTGCGCATGCGGGTATGGGAACGCGGCAGCGGCGAGACCTGGGCCTGCGGCACGGGTGCCTGCGCGGCGGCGGTTGCAGCGGTGCTCAACGGCTATTGCGTCAAGGACGAGGATATCACGGTCAAGCTTAAGGGCGGCGATCTGATCATCCGCTATACGGATGAGGCGGTCTATATGACCGGAAAAGCGGAAAAGGTTTTTGAAGGTACCGTGGAAATCTGACCGTCCCCTCAATAATTTTGTGTTCCGTGATTGTATGATCTGTGCTATACTATACCAATACTGATAACGAGCACATTCCCTGCATCAAGGAACTTCCAGGAGGAGATTTGCCGAATGAAAATCAATGAAAACTACCTTAACCTTAAGGACAGTTATCTGTTCTCCACAATTGCCAAAAAGGTTGGGGAATACAAGGAACAACACCCGGATGCTCCCATCATTCGTCTGGGCATCGGCGACGTAACGCTGCCTTTGTGCGGTGCGGTTGTGGATGCGATGCAGAACGCGGTGGCCGAAATGGGCAATAAAGAAACCTTCCGCGGTTATGGCCCCGAACAGGGCTATGACTTTCTAGCCGAAGCCATTGCCGGGTATTACGCGGCACGTTCCATTCCGGTGGATCGCCATGAGATTTTTGTCAGCGATGGTGCCAAAAGCGACATCGGCAACATTCTGGATCTCTTTGCAACAGACAATACCGTACTGGTGCCTGACCCGGTCTATCCGGTCTATGTGGACACCAACGTCATGGCCGGACGTCGCATCGTCTATATGAATGCGAATGCCGATAACGGCTTTCTCCCCTTGCCCGACGAAAGTGTGAAAGCGGACATTATTTACCTCTGCTCCCCCAACAACCCCACCGGAGCGGTGTACAACCGTGAGCAGCTTAAGCACTGGATCGATTACGCGCTCGATTGCGGCGCGGTCATTCTGTTCGACGCGGCATACGAAGCCTTTGTCTGCGACGATAGCCTGCCCCGCAGCATTTACGAAATTGAAGGCGCCAAAAAATGCGCGATCGAATTCTGTTCCTTCTCCAAAACGGCAGGATTTACGGGAACGCGCTGCGGCTATACCGTCGTACCGATGGAGCTGGAATTCGGTGGTGCCAAGCTCAACCGTTTCTGGCTGCGCCGTCAAACAACCAAATTCAACGGAGTACCTTATATCGTACAGAGGGGCGCCGCGGCGGTATTTACCGACAAGGGACAGCAGCAGATTCGTGCCAACATTGACTATTATCGTCAGAACGCGCGCACGATCGCCGACGCCCTGCGCGGCATGGGCATCTGGTTCACGGGTGGAGAGAATTCGCCTTATATCTGGCTCAAATGCCCGAACGACATGAAATCCTGGGACTTCTTCGATAAACTCTTGACTCAAGCCAATGTTGTGGGAACGCCCGGAGCCGGGTTCGGTGTCAACGGCGAGGGCTTCTTCCGCCTGACCGCTTTCGGCGACCATGAGAATACGGCCGAAGCCATGCGCCGCTTTGCCCAGCTGTAATTTACGATAGCTAAATATAACGAAGCCCGGACGGTTTGCACAATTTGTGTTCCGTCCGGGCTTTGGTTTTTATCATAAACTGTTGAGTTTAAGAGAATGTTTCGTTTGACATGATTTGTAATATGATATAATATGGAATTGGAAACACGTTAGAAAGTTGGGGGAGAGAATATGAAAAAAGTAATTGTTCTAGTTTCTTGCCTTGTCATATCTATAATGTGTTGTTGTTTAACGAATGCGGAAAAAATAACCTATACCTTCAATGATGTTGAGGTGCTCTATGCAGCAGAGTTTCAAGTTACACCCGTTGCGGTTGAAGAAAACAACTGGTTTACGGAAATTGCCGGGGGTAAAGACAAGCCATTGCAAATACTCTATGGTATTGTAAAATTAAAGACCAATGGCTATGGCGATATGAAAGAAGTATTTATAAAAATAAGCGGTGAAAACGGCTCAGAAAGATTCTTGCACAATAGCATGTCGTTTCGAGAGAGCTATGATAAAACATTATTTTGGTCAGGCAAAAAGCTTGATGGGACAACGATCATAAAAGACTACTCTCAACCACTTAAAGCAGTGACTTTAAAGAAGAATTTTGATACTAATCAAAAAATAACATCAATTGACTTATATTTCGCCAAAGAAGGTGACGGGGGTTCATTCAATAATGAGTTTTGGGCAGAACAAGATCCAATCGTAAATGTTTATAAAGCGGATATGTCAACCTTAAATACTGACGGTGATGCCATCGCTGCAAGGAATATATTGTATGGATAAAAAGTTTATTATAACAGTTGCAATTTCAATACTAATAGCTCTAGGCTTTGTCGGATGCGGTGCAAAACAAAAAGATACTACAAGTTCTGAGCCGGCACAAACGCTTGGAGTCACCACAGTTACCAGCAGTGAGGTTGAAAATACGGTCCCTAAGGGAAATCCAACAGAAACGAGTAATACAACGAATAGCAGTGTTGCGACCCATTTACAAACAAAAAGCAAGGAAGAAACCTCGAGCAAAAATTCCCCGACCGTAAATAGT
>JAEZJA010000278.1 GCA_023415895.1 Bacillota bacterium | reverse complement strand
CTTCTGATTATAGCTAAATAATGAATACGATGAGTGGGCTCTTGTCCAATGATTTATTATGCATAGATTTGTTCAATCCATAGGGAATTGAATAGTACGAAAGATAAATCTTTCAATAAGCAGGGAAGGAATGTACATAAAAATGAGCGTTGAATTGCCGATGATGATTCCCAGAATAACCGGTTATGCTTTTTATGCAAATCTGCTTTCGATTCTAGGAAATTACGAACAATCCTATGGATGGATGTACAGCAATTTTATACAGCTAAAATACCATCGTGACGAAAACGAAGGCCACAGAATCTATTTTTTTGATAAAACAATCGGTATGACACCCTTTGTGTATTATCAAAGATACAGCCGGGACATGATTGAGGAAGACATCACAAAACTGATCAAGCGGGCACTGGACCACAAGCATTATGTCTTTCTCAGTGTGGACTATTATTACATTCCCAATACCAACTGTTATCAGAAGGCGCATTTTGGCCACGACCTTTTTATTTACGGATATGACGAAGTGAAAAAGGTCTTTTATATCGCCGGGAATATGATGCATTGGAAATACATGTACTCTACCTGTACGTTCGAGGAGCTTGCCGATGCGTATCAGAACTATGAATCCACAGGAAGCGTTGATATTCTGCAGGGTGTTATTATGTACAAAGTAATGGAAGAGAATACGTATGCGTTAAACCTGCCGCTTATTTCAGATTCCATTCAGGATTATCTGGATTCATCCGTCAAGCATATGAGCGACAGAAATGACACCGAGGAAAAAGACATGATCTATGGTATCAGTACCCTTTTGCATACACTCGATTACCTGAAAACTTTCATAGATAATGAAGAAGAAAGCATTGATATCAGGCCTTTTCATACCTTATGGGATCACAAAAACATGATGCTGGCCAGAGTGAACTATTTGAAAGAAAGCGCATGGTTAGATAATGCGGATAAGCTTATTGAACGATTTGGTAAATTAAACGAGACAGCGTTGTACAATCGTAATCTGGCTTTGAAATACAGTATGGTCAGAAATAAAGAGATCGTAAAAAGAATGATGGATAATTTGAATATAGATATGGAAATCGACGCCATGCGGCTTTTACAGAAAAGCATACGGTATTAACTAAGTTGTATACTTTAGCTTGTCATTATCAATGCCCTATACTGCATAAGGAGTATACCTAACGCAATTAGCGATAGTTGCCGACGCATCCAGGATAGGCAGGAGAGATGGAGGCATAAAATGAAGAAGTTGTTTTCATTATTTGGCCACTTTGTTACAAGCATCAAAGTATCGTATAAGGCTTCCCCTTTGTTCTTTTTCTGCCGAATCGCCATGGAGCTTTTTAACGTATTTATCCCGCTGGTGCTTGCTTACATAACCAAACTCATTATCAACTTGTTGGGGCATCCGGCTGCCGATGTTGTCGGGCAGAGGCAGACGTTTGTCCTGCTGGTCGGTATCATGGTTGCTGTCCAGATCGGGAATATGTTAATCGGCCGTATTACCAGCTTTATCACTACCACACACAACGATCTGATTTCCCATCAGATTCAGAGAATGATTCTGCATAAGGTGAATGTACTGGATATTTCTTATTATGATAATCCAAAGTTTTATAACGAACTGAATAATGCCAACCGTGATTCCCAGTCCCTTATGTCGCTGACCTGGATGTTAACGGCTGTCATCCGCGGGATTGTGCAAATCATCACCTGCGGAATCATTCTGGGAAAGCTGTATGCTATCATACCGGTTATTATCGCTCTGCTGAATGTTCCCAGCGGCTTTATTGACAAATATGTCTCCAAGAAAAAATACGATTGGCAGAAAAGCCGGGCAACGAATGAACGAAAGATCAATTATCTGCAATATATTCTCAACAGTAAGCAATATGCCAAAGACATGCGGGTTTTTAACATTAAAGACTATTTTTTTAACAAATGGGAAACTCACTGGCGTATTTGGTACAAGGAAAAGCTGAATATTGAACGTTCCCGTATCGTTCTGTCCTTTTTGGCGGGGATCCTGCCTTACGTCGCAACAATTTTTGTTTTTGTCTATGTGGGAATGCGTATCATCGGAAAAACGCTCACAATCGGTGATTTTACCTATTATACAACCATGACATCCCAGTTTATTACCGGTATCGGGACGTTGCTGTCTTCCATCAATCAGGGATATGAAAGTGAAATGCGGCTCACCAGTTTTATGAACTTCTTAAAATGGAAAACGAATATTCTAGAGACGGGTGAAACCGAGATTAAAGAGATCAATGAAATTGAGTTCAGAGATGTCTCCTTTGTATATCCCAACACCGATAGTCAGGTGCTGAAAAATGTGAGCTTCAAAATTGAGAAGAATGTCAAAGTGGCTTTGGTTGGCCTGAATGGAGCCGGAAAATCCACTTTGATAAAATTGCTTCTGCGTTTGTATGAACCGAGCTCGGGTACGATTTACGTCAATGGAACTGATATTCGGCTTTATAAACGAGAAAGCTTATTGCAGACGATCGGTGTCGTTTTTCAGGATTTTAACCGTTATGATTTTTCCGTAAGGGAAAACGTTGCTTTAGGACAAATAGAAAGCATCGAAAATGACGAGCTCATTTATCAATCCCTTGACGATGCGGATTTAACTCTTCCGTTGGATAAAGATAAGGGACTGGATTCGCCAATTGGCAAAAGCTTTTATGACGACGGACTTGAATTGTCGGGCGGACAATGGCAAAAGCTGGCGATTAGTCAAGCGTATTTGAAGACATGTACCTTTATAGTAATGGACGAACCGAATTCTTCTCTTGATCCGGATGCGGAGCACAAATTGTTTATTAAAATGAAAGACATCTGTAAAGACAAAGGCGCGATTTTTATCACCCACCGCTTATCTTCCGTATCCATTGCGGACAAAATTATTGTAATCGATGCGGGTGAATGTGCGGAGGTCGGGACACACTATGAACTTATGGCTCAAAAAGGGTTATACTATAAACTGTTTATGAAGCAGGCGGAAAAGTATACGGTTCTGCAGAGATAAGCAAACGGATTTCTTCGAAAAATGTGGGGAAAAGTTCTCAGAGAAAACAAACCACGCGTTTTCACGCGTGGTTTTGACTGGTGGAGATAAGCGGGATCAAACGGCCTGCAAGACATATCTCTTCGAATGCATTGATTAAAAATGTGTGTCCTACTGCCGAGTAAAATCGGCAGTTTTTTTATTTCCAATTTTCAGGCTCTGTAAAGTTAACATGAAAGAATAGCACCCGAAAGCATACAAATGCATCACGCCACAAGCAGGAACTCCCGTTTTTTGTTTTTTAGTAAGATTTAGACCAGCGACTTGAGCCGGAGTCATACCATTCAAAGCAGAATGCGGGCGGATAAAGTTAAAGAAAAAGACAAACATGGAAATCAGGTTGTTAGCAGAATCAAAC
>JAEZJA010000259.1 GCA_023415895.1 Bacillota bacterium | reverse complement strand
ATATCAAGGAACGCAAATTTGATTTGGTGTTATCAACCTATCCGACAAAATCCATTGTCCATTTACTGTAACGGAAAATTCCCCGCGCTCTTCGCCCTCCCACAACTATTGCTTGACTTTTCGGCGCTTCGGTGGTAGCATATCTTTACAGAAAGCGTTGATGGGGAAGGCTCCTCATTGCCGCCCTTCCAGAGAGCGCCGCCGCTGAATTTGCAGTGGCTGAAAGCGACGCAGGGTTGGGATGAAGAAGGCTACCGCCCCGGAGCGTGTGCCGAAAACGCTGCGTTCGCGGCTGCAAGGCATACCGGCTGGCACCGTTATCGGCCGACAAAGATGAAGGCTGTGGCTTTGAACCGAGGCTTTCATGAATCAGGGTGGAACCACGAGGCAATTATGCCCCGTCCCTTTGTTGGGACGGGGCTTTTTTGTTTATGGCAACATCGCGCATTTCCCAGCGAACGCAGGAAGCACTGTTTGGCTTGCTATCCGGCGCTCAGAATTGTGCGATATTGCCATGGAATCATTTTTTGTTAAATCAGGAGGATGAAGGTATGCTGAATATTACACTCAAGGGCGGCGATGTGCGCGAAGTGGCGGAAAATACGACACTCGACGCGCTGTGCCGTGACATTTCGATGGGGCTCTACCGGGTTGTCTGCGTGGCCAAGGTTGACGGCAAGGTGACCGATCTGCGCATGCCTCTGACCAAGGACTGTGCGGTCGAATTTCTGACCTTTGACAGCGAGGAAGGCAAAAAAGCCTATTGGCACACGTCTTCGCACGTCATGGCGCAGGCGGTTAAGCGTCTTTACCCCGATGTCAAGCTCTCCATCGGCCCGTCCATTGACAACGGCTTCTATTACGATTTTGATGCCGCGGAGACCTTCTCGACAGAGGATTTTGCCGCCATCGAAGAAGAAATGAAAAAGATCACCAAGCAGGCGCTGCCGCTCGAGCGGTTTACACTGCCCCGTAGCGAGGCGCTGGAGCTGATGAAGGACGAGCCCTACAAGGTCGAGCTGATCAACGATCTTCCCGAAGATGCCGAGCTGTCCTTCTATAAGCAGGGCGACTTTATCGACCTTTGCGCCGGCCCCCACCTGCCCGATACCGGCCGCATCAAGGCAATCAAGCTGCTGAACGTCACCGGCGCGTACTGGCGCGGCGACTCCAGCAAAAAGATGCTGCAGCGCATTTACGCGATCACCTTCCCCAAGGCTTCCGATCTGGATGCCTACCTGACCATGATGGAGGAAGCCAAAAAGCGTGACCATCGCAAGATCGGCCGTGAGCTCGACCTGTTCGATATTTACGACGAGGGTCCCGGCTTTCCCTTCTTTATGCCCAAGGGCATGATGCTGCGCAACCTTCTGGAAAACTTCTGGCATGAGGAGCATGCCAAGGCGGGGTATCAGGAGATCCGCACCCCGATTATCCTGAACGAGCAGCTGTGGCACACGTCGGGCCACTGGGATCATTACAAGGATAACATGTATTTCACCAAGATCGACGACGACGATTACGCCCTCAAGCCTATGAACTGCCCGGGCGGCATGCTGGTGTACAAGCGAAAGATGCATTCCTACCGCGACCTGCCGCAGCGTATGGCCGAGCTGGGTCTGGTGCACCGTCATGAGCTGTCGGGTGCGCTGCATGGCCTGATGCGTGTGCGCTGCTTCACGCAGGACGATGCGCATATCTTCATGACCCCCGAACAGATCGAACCCGAAATTATGGGCGTTATCGACCTGATCGACAGCTTCTATAAAGTCTTCGGCTTTGAGTATGCCGTGGAACTGAGCACCCGTCCCGAGGATTCCATGGGCTCGGATGAGCAGTGGGAGGCGGCGACCAACGCCCTGCGCAAGGCGCTGGAGGACAAGGGCATTGCCTATTCCATTAATGAGGGCGACGGCGCTTTCTACGGCCCCAAGATCGACTTCCATCTGCGTGACTGCATCGGCCGTACCTGGCAGTGCGGCACCATCCAGCTCGACTTCCAGATGCCCGAGCGCTTTGATCTCGAGTATACGGGTGCCGACGGCGAAAAGCACCGTCCGGTCATGATTCACCGCGTGGTCTTCGGCAGCATCGAACGCTTTATCGCCATCCTGACCGAGCATTACGCCGGAGCCTTCCCGCTGTGGCTGTCGCCTGTTCAGGCGGTGATCCTGCCCATCACCGACCGCCATCACGAGTATGCCAAAAAGGTTGCCGAGCGTCTGCAGGCCGCTGGGCTGCGTGTGGAAACCGACCTGCGCAATGAAAAGACGGGCTACAAGATCCGTGAAGCCCAGATGCAGAAGATTCCGTATATGCTGGTCGTGGGTGACCGCGAGAGCGAAGAGGATACCGTATCCGTTCGTTCGCGCAAGCAGGGCGATCTGGGTACCCAATCCGTGGACGCCTTCATCGCCGCCGCTCTCAAGGAAGTTGCCGACAAGGCCAACTGATTTGCAGTGGGAACGGCAATTTGACGTGTTTTCTATAAACAAGTCTTGATTTTTCCCCTGACCTGTGGTACTATTTTGGTGCTGCAAAGAAAACATCTTTGCAGCACCGATATGCGGGAGTAGTTCAGTGGTAGAGCGTCAGCTTCCCAAGCTGAATGTCGCGGGTTCGAATCCCGTTTCCCGCTCCAGAAGATTTCCAAAAGGCAAGATACGCTCTTGCCCTTTGGAAATCTGCCCGTTTTTCCTTTTGAGAGAGCAAACGGGCAGATGTATAGTCTTTTTGCTTTTGTGCATTTTCGTTCCGCATAGGTTCCTGCGTCTACATGGTCTATACCATTCCCGGCGCGTTGGCAGGTAGCAACAGCGTTAGCTGTTGGCTCGCTCGTCCGCAATTCGTACTTGCGGGGTCGTGGCGTAACTGTTAGCCGGTAGGTTTTACGGGTGCCTCATTCTGTTGGTGGTTTATTCAATCGGATCGTTGATCCGGAGGAATAACAAAAGCCATCCCCGATGTAACATCGAATGGATGGCTTGAATCACCAAAGATTCAGTTCTTCAAATTGACGAACTGGTTTCTGGTTGTTATACTTGGAAGACAAGAAATTCTTATCCTTCAAGTTAAACAAAGAGAAGTCTCTGTGAAAGCTCACCTTGATGTCCGTTACATCGGGTGGGTGCCCTGATTGGTCGGCAAACCAGTCAGTGGCCGCAGGGGCTTTTTATTTTTGCCCATGCATGGAATTGTTTGACATAAACTCTATCACAATCATTTGCAAAATGCAAGCATATGTATTAATAATCTGGAGATATATAAATTTTGCAAGATATCAACACGTTTTTTGCAATTCAATGCTGTACTTAAACGTCATCAAAATTCATTTTTTTAACTTTGGTGAAAAGTGATATTCTTGAAAGGCCATAACGTGTCCAACAATTTATATAGATGGACATAAATAAAATATTTTTTTGACTGTTACTACATTGATTGATTTTGTGATTTGAGTTGATAGTTCTCTGTAAAACGGGATATATGTTTTTCGGAATGGACGCGGTGCTCTGGAAAGATTGATAAAATTTTTAAATTTTAGAAAATTTTCGTCCCATTTTGGACTCACATCCAAAAAAAGATCACCCGACAACGGATTTTGCATAAACTTTCCTCCTCGTGAAAAAATACGAATACAGAGTTTCCTCCCAAGAAAACAAGGCATCTTGGGAGGAAACCAAATTGTTTAGGCTATTGCCGCAACCATTCCCAATGCCATAATAGCAAGTGTACCATACACAAAAATGGTGACTAAAACTTCTCCAGTTTGAGGATCAATTCTAAGTCCTTCGATAACAATATTGCCCCAAAAATCAGTAGACGCATTGTAAACACTGGTAAAACTAAATGAATAGCTCGGAACTGGGGCAGGAACATTTACAGCGACTGGCTGCGGTGCATATGCGTACTCATTTGGGATTTAAGATACTTCCTCATAAACAATCAATGCGTTTTTGTATGGATTTGGGTTTGCATAAATCCTCCTCTTTGATTATTGGGTTGATTCTGCCTAAAACCTAATATATTAAGCGTAACTTCAAAATCTTATTGCTCGCTTTTGGCATTTTGCCGTGCAATGGCTATGTGCGACGGAGCAGCCAGAAAGATATACCTTTTGGCCTTAAATATCAAGCTCCCATCCGATATATCCCTGTCGGCATCATAAGGTAAATAGACAGCTTCATCGCGCTTCCAGCTTTTGTCGCGGAACTCAACTTCTATGCTAACAATTTTCATAAATTGTTTTTTATACCACGGCAAATCGTAAAGAGTTTCAATTTCCGCAATAAATGAACATGATGTGTAAAGCTCGCCGGAAAGCTTGTGATAACTGTTGTGTTTCGAAGTCATATAAACAATATAGTCCCCACCCAGGAACTTTTCTTTCTGTAATCTCTTTTTAAACTGGGGTGACAATTGCAGCTTGAACTGCTCTAAAAAACTTTCGTGAAAGCATTCCTCATTTTTGCCATAAAAATCATTCTGCGATTCTCCATGATAAATATCGTACGCTTTATCAATCAGCTTTGTATCATACCATTTTAATTGCTCAAGATGGATTTCCATCCCAGTCTTTCTTTTATGTTTCTCTTTTTCTACATAGTAATCCAACTCTGTGGGCGCTTTTTCATATAGTGTTAAAACGTTTTTTTCATTCTCATTGAAGCCGTAATAAATTGAAGTGAAATCCCAAGGAAAGAAGGCAAATTTCTTTTCATAAGGTCTAACGAAAAGATAAGGCATTGTTGGCTTCTTCGCATTTTTTTATATGCACCATGAACCATAATAAAGCAATCAGATAATGGTGCATAATCAAATGTTGTCTTGTTAAACCGAAAGAATATAGCTCTTTTATCAATATTCAGATAAACAAGTGGGTTGTGCCAATCATGATTCGAATAAATAGCGAAAACACAATACCAAGCATCCATGCTGCATTCATAGATATTGTAGAAAAAAACCCGTATTTGCCGTCAGCAGTTATCGAAAATTCTTCCATATTGTTATATGCGTTAGGCTCTTGATA
>JAEZJA010000193.1 GCA_023415895.1 Bacillota bacterium | reverse complement strand
GAGTATCTGTGTCAACATCAACATCGACAAAATCGAGTTCATATTGGGATTTGTCTATTCCAAATATTGTGCTTATTTTCATAAGTCGCCTCCATTAGTCGTAAGTTTGTTAATCGGACAACGTTTACTTCCTTAAGATAATTATTTTGAATCTTTAATTAAACCATGTTTAAATGGGTTTCTCATTATTGCTATAATCAAAAGTTGTGCATTGGTCTTACATCTATAGATAATTATATAAAATATTCCAAATATATCAATAGATAGAGCTTATTCTGCAATGAATTATTTCTGATTTTCTGAAATGTTAGTATCATATGACATCTCTTGCTGGAATAAATATAAAAAAACCGCTCCGGAGGGGTAAGCTCCAGAGTGGTTTTTTAATAACATCTACCTTTTAGTCACAAAGGGGATGATGCCGTTTCTGTTTCGGTATTGTTAGACAGGCTTTTTTCAGTATCAGATTTTTCGGGCTGCTTATCCTCAAACAGTGAATTCAACTTTTGTGCCGCAGCCTTCTTTTTATCGGGCAGTACATAACTATATGTGTCTAGGGTCATGGCAATATGGGAATGCCCCAATAACTCCTGCACCGCCTTGGGATGTTCATCGACCTCTAGTAGTCTTGTTGCAAAGGAATGGCGTAAGATATGGACATTGGCATCCGCTATCCCCGCTTTTTTGATTAGCGTGTGGATTATTCGGATAAACCCACGAGCATCGATGGGGTTACCGCTCTGGTTTACAAAAACGAGGTTATCTGTCTTATCGCGTAATGTTCCTCATAATGCATGGATGAGATAATGTCTATGCAGAGGCTATTTTTATTTATTTTAATTTATTGACTTTTCCAGTGTATATTATTATGATTGAGGCATTGTCAAAGTCGTGTATACGCATCAATGAATATGAGGTGTTCAAATGGTCACATTACAAAAAAATCCCGACCAAAGCTTTACCGTGCTCAATTTGACCGATGTACAGATTGTTCAAAGCGATATCCAGGAAAACAGTCCTTGTCTCAAGCTGTTTCTCAAAACCGTAAACGAGCTGATAGAGCGTTCTCGGCCGCAGCTTATCACGATCAGCGGTGATATCACCTATGGGGACGGGGATTCTTCTTTCGAAGTCTATCGATATTTTGCGGAGTTCATAGAATCGTTTGAAACCCCGTGGGCGGTTGTATGGGGTAACCATGATAATCAGGGCGGCACAGCCCATATTGAAAGAATCGTCAGCTTGTTCCAAACATACCCGCATTTTGTTTATGAATCCGGGGACAAAGCGTTGGGCAACGGCAATTATGTCATCGCCGTTGAGGAAAGCGGCAAAATCGTGCAAGGCCTTCTGATGATGGACACGCACGATCGTCTGCCCTATCAAGACAGCACCGGAGAAATAAGAGATGTCTGGGCAAAGGTAACCCCGCTTCAACTTGACTGGTATAAAGAGCAGGTCAACAGGCTCAAGGCGCAGGGGTGCAACGATACGGTGTTGATTACCCATATTCCGATTTATGCATATCGTGAGGCCTTTGGGGCGGCGTTCCCCAAAGACAAAGAGGCAAAAGACGTCTCTCTTGAACAAAGCTATCAAGGCGAATGCTGGAACGATGGTTACAAAGAGTCTTTTGGCGTGCGGTATGAGGGAGAATGCTGTTACCCCGAAGACGAAGGCGCTTTTGATGTGATCAAAGAGTGTCAATCGACCAAGTTGGTCTTGTGCGGGCACGATCACGTCAACTGCTGGAGCATCCGCTATCAGGGCGTTCAGCTGATGTATGCCTTGAAAACCGGCAGCGGCTGCTATTGGAGCGAGAAACTCAATGGCGGGACAATTCTGAAAATACAATCCGATGGCCGAGTCGATGCCGAGCATCTATTTGTAGATGCCGGCGAATAATGGCTTTTTTCGCTAATTTAGGCGAGTGTTGAACAGACACCCTTTCAACATATAGGTGAAGAAAAACCAGTAATAAAACTCTTTATTTTCCTGAATATTCCTGTATAATAGAATCGGGAAAGAAAGGAGCTTGGCTATGACGATGGGGGAAAAGATCCGGGCTATCCGAGAACACCAGCAGTTATCCCAGGAAGAACTGGGGCAAAAGCTTTTTGTCAGCGGTCAGACCGTCGCTCTTTGGGAAGAGAATAAAGAACTTCCGAGCATTGAGCCTTTAATCCATTTGAAAGGCCTCTTTGGTATATCCCTTGATGAAATCGTGAGCGGGCATGATTCTGCGACCGAGAGCGCACGAGTTCCCCGAGAAACCTACTCGATCACCTTTACAAAGGAAGAATGGTCACAGCTATATCGGTTGATGTCACGAGGGATGATGAAAAAGTGGGTCCTCTGCGGATTGATTTTCTTGGCCTCACTCGCCAGCGCGATCCTATCCAAGTCTTGGGGCCCCGCCACATGGATTCTTGTCGGGGTAGGCATTATGACGGCAATTCTGTTCTTGAGAGCCTATACCCTGAGGAAGAAGGCTTGGAAACAGGGTGAGCAGAGAATTCTGGCGAGTGCTTATAAGTACAATGTTTATGACGATTTCTTTACCCTTTGCATCTACAGGAATCGTGAAGTCGTGCGGACAATGAAAGTGTATTTTTCCGAAATAGAAGGCGTGCAGGATTTAGG
>JAEZJA010000180.1 GCA_023415895.1 Bacillota bacterium | reverse complement strand
CCTTAATCCGCGGGACGATCTTGCCGCTGATTTCCACAGCCGACAGCTTGTAAACACCGCCGAATACCGGATCGCTCGAGGCGGTAATCAGCCGTTCACCCACGCCAAAACTGTCCACACAGGCACCCTGAACGATCATGTCGCGGATGATGTTTTCGTCCAACGAGTTGGATGCCGTAATTTTGCAATCGGGGAAACCAGCGTCATCCAGCATTTTGCGTGCTTTTTTGCTGAGGTAGGTGATATCGCCCGAGTCGATGCGTACACCCACTGGACGGTAGCCGCGGGGGAGAAGCTCTTCCTTGAAAACACGGATTGCATTGGGAATACCCGATTTCAGCGTATTATAGGTGTCCACCAACAGCACACAAGAATCCGGATACTCGTGTGCATAGGCCTTGAAGGCTTCGTATTCGCTGTCGAACAACTGCACCCAACTGTGGGCCATGGTACCCAGGGCGGGAATGCCGTAATCCCGGTCAGCGATTGTGCAGGCCGTACCCACACAGCCTCCGATATAGGCGGCACGCGCACCGTATACCGCGCCGTCAAAGCCCTGCGCGCGGCGGGAACCGAATTCCAACACGGCACGCCCCTGTGAGGCGCGCACGATGCGATTGGCCTTGGTGGCAATCAGCGACTGATGATTGATAGACAGCAGCACCATGGTCTCAATGAACTGTGTCTGCACGACCGGCCCGCGCACGGTAACGACTGGTTCGTGAGGGAAGATGGGCGTGCCCTCGGGAACGGCCCATACGTCGCACTCAAAGTGGAAATGATGCAGATACTCCAGAAATTCCTCGCAGAAAATATGTTTGCTGCGAAGATAGTCGATATCCTCCTGCGTGAACGACAGATTTTCCAGATAGTCTATCAACTGCTCGACGCCCGCCATGATGGCAAGCCCTCCGTCATCAGGGATCTTTCGGAAAAACATGTCAAAATACGTAATCTGATTGGCATTTCCGTTGCGAAAAAAACCGTTAGCCATTGTCAGCTCATAAAAATCGGTTAACAAAGTCAGATTGTCCCGGTAGAGACGGGAGCGTTCTTGGGGTTGCACCATCATGACCATTCCTTTCACCTTAGCCAGTCCAGACTTCAGGAAAACAAAATAAGTTTAACCATTATTATACCGCTGCTTGTTTGCGTTATCAAGCGAAAAGCAGCAAAAATAGGTAATTGCGTGACAGAAATCACCAACCCAGCCAACAGCAGCTTTAAGAAGATATGAAAAAAGAGCCGCAAAGCGGCTCTTTTAAAAGCTATGTTGCGAAGACAGCAGTGTGATGCTACTCAGACAGCACGAGTGACCTTGCCCGAACGCAAGCAGCGGGTGCAGGCGTAAATCCGTTTCGGAGAACCCTCAACGACCGCCTTCACGCGGCAGATGTTGGATTTCCAAACACGGTTGGAACGTCTGTGAGAGTGGGACACCTTAATACCGAAAGCAACACTCTTTCCGCAGATATCACATTTAGCCATGTAGTCTGCACCTCCTTTACGAAAAGAACGCTTGAACGCCCAGCAGATAGTCTGCTTTAAATCAGCAATCAGTATACTACCAGATTTGCAACAGAAAATCAAGGTCTTTTTCATCTTTTCTTTTTCAGATATGAAAAAACCTTGAACTTTTTGCCGTTTAGACGCCCAAGGCTTGTATTTGTGGCATCTTTCCAGTATAATACTAGGAATAGATGCTTCATTTTTCTATTGACGATTGAAGGAGACACATGCGTTATGATTCATACCTTTCTTTCCTGCCTTGGCGACGGTCGGCTGACCTTCGACGAATTTCTGACGCTGATATTCTCTTTTTTGTCCTATGCCATGATCATTCTTGTGGCGCTGCCTGTGCATGAACTGGCGCATGGACTGATGGCAGACAAGCTGGGGGACAATACCGCCCGCTGGAATGGGCGTCTGACCATGAACCCCTTTGCCCATATGGATCCCATCGGAACGGTGATGATTTTTCTTCTGGGCTTCGGCTATGCCAAGCCGGTGCCGGTCAATCCCCGCAACTTCCGTAATTACAAAACGGGCATGCTGCTGACTGCTCTCGCAGGCCCGCTGTCCAATCTGCTGATGGCGTTTGTTTCCCTCGCCACGTTACGGCTGGTGTACGCCATTGTTCCGGTGGGGATTTTGTATAGCATTCTAAATATCTTCCTTGTAACCTTCGCCCAGATCAACGTGGGACTGGCGATTTTCAATCTGCTGCCCATCCCGCCGCTGGATGGCTTTCGCATTGTGGCGAATGTTCTACCGGCGCGCTGGACGTATTTTGTGGACCGCTATCAGATGATGATTACCTTTGGCGTCATGCTGCTGATCTTTTCGGGTGCCCTGGATTTACCACTCCAATTTCTGATCGATCATGTGTTCGTTTTTTTGCGAAATATTTTACGATTCTAGTACTGAACAGGAGATGTCATGGAAACAATATCCTATAAGCTGCCGGGGTTTGAGGGGCCGCTGGACTTGCTGCTCTTTCTCGTGCAGAAGCACAAGCTGGATATCACGGATATTCCGATTGCCGTTTTGCTGGAGCAATACATGCAGGCCATCAACGAATGGAAGCAGGCCGATATGGATATCGCGGCCGAATTTCTCGAGATGGCGGCGCGGCTGGTGTATATCAAGTCGTGCATGCTGCTGCCCCAGCATGAAGAGGCGGAGGAGCTCCGCCGTGAGCTGAGCGGCGAGCTGATGGAATATCAGCTGTGTCAGGAAGCTGCCGGGCGGCTGGAAAAGGTGTATGTCGGCGGCAACATTTTTGTGCGGGAGCCGACCGAGATCGAACCGGACATGACCTACCGCCGTGTGCATGAGCCCGAAATACTGCTCAGCGCTTATCTCGCGGCAGCCGGACGGGGCAAGAGAAAGCTGCCGCCTCCCGCGCAGGCCTTCAGCGGCATTGTGTCCCACAAGATCGTATCCGTTTCCTCTAAGATCATGTATGTTCTCCGCCATCTTTACCGTATGCCTTCGATTTCCTGTGAACTGCTGTATGAAAAAGCGCAGAGTCGTTCCGAACTGGTGGCGACCTTCCTGGCGCTGCTCGAACTGGTCAAGGCCAACCGTATCTGTGTGCATGAAGGCGCACAAGGCCAGGTTGTCCACATGGCTGAAGGTGTACTGCAGCGGCGGGAGAAAGAGCGTGCGCACAAGGAGAGCGGCATAACGAATGACGTCCCTGCGAGGGTATAAAGGGGTTGGTTCTACACATGGAAATCAAGGAATACCAGGCGGCGGCAGAGGCTGTCCTTTTTGCAAGCGGCGAACCGGTTTCGATTTCTCGTCTGGCCGAGGTTTTAGAGCTGGACGCGGATACGACGCAGCGCCTGACCGATGATCTGATGAATGCCATCAATATGCGGGCAGGCGGACTGCGTGTGGTGCGTCTGGACGATCAATACCAGATGTGCACGCGTGAGGATTACGCAGGCTATATCCGCAAGGCATTGGACATCCGGCGCAACACGCCCTTGTCCCAGGCCGCGCTGGAGGTGCTGGCGATTGTCGCCTATAACCAGCCGGTTACCCGCGCTTTTATCGATCAGGTTCGGGGCGTGGACTGCGGCGCGGTGGTGCAGGGACTTGTTGCCAAAAATTTGATCGAAGAGAAGGGGAGGTTGGAGCTTCCCGGTCGTCCGCTGCTATACGGGACGACTGCCGATTTTCTCCGCAGCTTCAGCTTGTCGTCCATTGAGCAGCTGCCGCCCCTGCCGCAAAAGGATGAGGGAATGCAGGAGTCCACGCTCGAAGATGTGATTGAAGACGGCCTGGCACAAGTGCCGGTCGGTGAACCGACGGAATGAGGAGTGAAGGATGACGGCCATTATCGTGATCCTGTGCATACTGGCTGCTTTGCTCATTCTTCTGTTGCTGCCTATTTCCTTACGCGTCAACTATAAAGAATCGCTAGAGGTGCGCATACGCTATTTGTTTGTCAGTGTTCGCGTATTTCCAAAAAAGGCAAAGAAGAAATCTGCCGAAGCGAAAAGAAAACAGGAAATCAAACAAGCTGCAAAGGAAGGAAAAGAGGATCTCTCCCACATTCAAACGATGCTGAAGGAGGAGGGAATCGCTGCGACGGCCTCCTATCTGTCCGAAATGCTGCGATTGATTGGCAGTGCGGCGAGACGATTGTTGGCTGCGGCATCAATGGATATCCGGCTTCGGATTATCGTAGCTTCGGAGGATGCGGCGCAGACGGCCGTTGATTATGGGCGCGTATGTGCGGCGGTTTATCCTTTAGAAGCAGCGCTGGAATGCCTGACGCATGTTCGGCGCAGGCGTGTGGTCATAATACCAGATTTCACGAAAACCCAGGGAGAATTTGAAGGGGATATCCGTCTGTCGATGATGCCTATTCGAGACCTTTGGATCGGTCTTCGCTTTTTAAGAGGGTATATGAAAACTCTCGTGCGTCAAGACAAGTCGGGCGCTTCGTATAATGCAAAAACCAGCGGTTAACCTAACGGATAAGGTTATAACGTTTGATAAAGAATTGAAAATATGCATGAAAAGGGGTATGCATCATGGCGGACAACAATTTACAGGGACTTCTGGTGTTTCCATGGACAAGATAAAGGAAATGGTGGATGTCGACACGGTCATCGGCCAGACGATCACCACGCCCGACGGTACGCTGTTGATTCCTGTTTCCAAGATTTCCTACGGATTTGCCTCGGGCGGCTCTAATCTGCCCTCCAAGACGGCGGCAGAGTTGTTCGGGGGCGGCAGCGGTGCCGGTATCAACATTACGCCGGTCGCCTTTATCGTGGTGTCCAACGGCAGTGTTCAGGTGCTGCCCATCGTCTCCAAGCCCGATTCGAGTGATAAGGTGGTCAATCTTGTCCCCGAAATGTTTGACAAAATCACCGCGTTGTTTCACAAGAAGGACAAGGCTGCTGACAAGACCGAACCCGTTCCTGCACCCGAACATTCCTGAAAAGGCGTGAATTTCCCGTTGCCTGCTTGCATACGTTTTGTATGGGTAGGTGGTTATGTTGATAAGAAAATGCATTTCGGTCATGGCGGTTGTGCTGATGCTGCTGTCTTGCATGGGCTTCGCTTGCGGGGCGGAGGGGGTCAACAGCATATCGGCGGCATCCGCTATCTTGTATGAACCGCAGTCGGGACGCATTCTGTATGAAAAGGACGCGCATACGCCGCGCTCCATGGCCAGCACGACTAAGCTGATGACGGCACTGGTTGCAATGGAATGCTGTTCGCCCGACCAGCTTGTGACTGTCAAGGCAGAGGCTGTGCGTGTGGAAGGCTCGGCGCTCGGCCTGCGGGCGGGAGATCAGATTACGATGAAGGATCTCGTCACGGGAATGCTGTTGGTATCTGGAAACGATGCGGCGAATACGGTCGCGTATGCCGTGGCGGGAAGCTTGGAAGCGTTTGCCGAAAAAATGAACCAGAGGGCGGCCGATCTGGGAATGAAGGATTCTCATTTTGTGACGCCGTCGGGACTGGATGCCGAGGGTCATGTCACCTCCGCTTACGATATGGCCCTGCTGGGTGCGGC
>JAEZJA010000108.1 GCA_023415895.1 Bacillota bacterium | reverse complement strand
TAAAAACGATAAAACGATGGAGCGGATTTGATGCAAATCCTAAATCCGAAATGATAAAAACGATAAAACGATGGAGCGGATTTGATGCAAATCCTAAATACTAAACGATAAAAACGATAAAACGATGGAGCGGATTTGATGCAAATCCCAAATCTAAAATGATAAAAACGATAAAACGATGGAGCGGATTTGATGCAAATCCTAAATCCGAAATGATAAAAACGATAAAACGATGGAGCGGATTTGATGCAAATCCCAAATCCGAAACGATAAAAACGATAAAACGATGGAGCGGATTTGCATCCGCCCCATACATGCAGCAAACCTTACTTCTCGCACTTCTGATTGGCGACGGTGCAAGAGGTCTTGCAAGCCGACTGGCAGGAAGCCTGGCACTCACCGCAGCCGCCCTTGACAGCGGTTTCTTTCAGGTTTTGCTTATTAATTGTTTTAATATGTTTCACAGTTGGTTCCTCCCTAAAAATATCCTATGTTCACTATACCACAGAAAATAAGTAAATACAATAATATTTGCTTATGATTGACAACAATTTGAATTCAGGTAAATTCACACCTGTGTTACTCGATATCCCAAGGCTCCCCTTACCCGCGGCCATGGCGTGGACGCGGGGGAGCAGTCAGCGAAGCTGACTGATGGAGAGAGCAATCCATTCAGCAGGAAGGGGTACCATGCAATGTCACCGTTTGCGAAAATTGACGCCGATCACGCCGCCGATGCCCGCACAGATCATGCAGATGAGCAGCTTGATGAGCGCAAACCAGCCACGCACATCCTGAAGCAGACCGAATCCAGCCAGCAGGATCAAAACATACAGCACAATGCCGCACAACACGCCATACAGCAGACCACGAACACCCGCCACGCGTGCACTGGAAAAACCGGCGACAAAGGCGCCCAGAGCGGCCGCCACAACGGCCATGGGCGTGACAGCCATTTTGGGAATATCCTGAGCAGCCATCAAGGCGGCAAATAAAAACAGAATGACAAGACAGACCAGCGCGCCGATGATCGTTCCGATGATGACCGGACGTACCCACTTTGATACAAAGGTGGCTTCTTCCTGACGATGCTTCAAGCTGCGTCCCCCCCGGTTATACTTTGTTTGTGTATTAAAACATATTCCGAAGCGGGACAAAATAGTACACGCCGCCAAAGAAATGGCGGCGTGAACCGCCAAAGAAATGGCGGCGTGAACCGCCAAACAAATGGCGGCGTGAACCGCCAAAGAAATGGCGGCGTGAGTCGCCAAACAAATGGCGGCGTGAACCGCCAAAGAAATGGCGGCGTGAGTCGCCAAAGAAATGGCGGCGTGTCAGTTAACGCACCGGATGGTCAGCTAATCAGATATCGTCGTCATCATCATCGTCTTCCGTTGCAGGCGTGTCATGAATAGTGTCCACAGACTGCAGCGCCCACTTCTTGACGGTCATCTTGGTGCGGTCAGCACCCGTTTCAATGACGAAGGAATCCTCTTTGATATTGAGAATACGGCCGGTAATACCGCCGATAGTCGTAATCTCATCACCCACGCGCACATTGTTGCGCATCTTCTGCTCTTCCTTCTGCTTCTTCTTCTGAGGACGAATCATGAGAAAATACATCAACACGATCACGATACCGAAAGGGAGCACCATAGAGAGCAGGCTGGTCCAAGCATTCGTCTGTTCGGCAGCAACGGTGGTGTCAGCAGCCAACAGAGATAACACATTCAACAAATAAAAGCACCTCCAAATAAAGTAACCTCATTATACTGGCTTTTTTGGGCGTTCGCAAGCCCTTTTAGATTCTCTTGTCCAAAATATCTGTAAATTTTTTATGAAATTCATCAAAGCATCCTTCGTCGAGGCTGGAACGAATGCGTTCCATCAGCGTATTGTAGAAATACAGGTTGTGAAGCACACACAGCCGCATGGCGAGCATTTCGCCGCTCTTGAACAAATGCCGGATGTAGGCACGAGAATATTGGCGGCATACGGGGCAATCACACTCTTCGTCGAGCGGACGGGGATCGCGTGCGTACTTTTCGTTGAGCAGGTTGCGGTGCCCCTGCCAGGTGAAAACATGACCGTGGCGGGCATTGCGTGAGGGCATAACGCAGTCGAAGAGATCGACGCCCCTCTTGACACCCTCGAGAATGTTGCAGGGAGTGCCCACCCCCATCAGGTAACGGGGTTTATCTGTTGGCATATACGGCTCCACGGCCTCAATGACGCGATACATGTCCTCTGCCGGTTCGCCCACGGCCAGTCCGCCGATGGCATAGCCGTCCAGCCCCATACCCGCAATTTCCTTCATGTTGGCGATGCGCAGGTCGTCATAGGTGCAGCCCTGGTTGATGCCAAAGAGAAGCTGCTGCGGGTTGAGGGCATCCCCTTCGTTAAGCCGCCGCATTTCCACCTGGCAGCGTTCCAGCCATCGCACCGTGCGTGCGCAGGAGGCTTTGGCATAATCGTATTCGGCGGGGTTTTCGACACACTCATCAAAGGCCATGGCAATTGTAGAGGCCAGATGCGACTGGATGCGCATGCTTTCCTCCGGGCCGATGAACAGCTTACGGCCGTCCACATGGGAGTTGAAGGTTACGCCCTCCTCCTTTATTTTGCGCAGCTTGGCCAGTGAGAATACCTGAAAACCACCGCTGTCGGTTAGAATCGGCCCTTTCCAGCCGGTAAATTTGTGAAGACCGCCCATGTCGTGCACCAGATCATCGCCCGGCCGCACGTGCAGGTGGTAGGTGTTGCACAGCTGAACCTGGCATTTGATCTCGGCCAAATCGTAGGCGGATACCCCGCCCTTGATGGCGCCGCTGGTCGCGACATTCATAAAGGCCGGTGTCTGGACTGACCCATGCGGCGTTGTAAAGACGCCGCGTCGGGCCGTGCCCTGCGTGGTTAGAATCTGCATGTCAGTACTCCTATCTGTCTTTCTGGAAAACGAATCGAAACGCTTTTTGAAGGTTGAAACCCGGATAGCGTCATTACCGCACAAAAACCGCCGCTACTCTGTCACCAACCGGGTCAAACCATCATAAATAGTATCAGGACACTTTTGCGGTTGTTATACAATCAGCATGGCGTCGCCGAAGCTGAAAAAGCGGTATTTTTCTTCCACAGCATGCTTGTAGGCGGCCATGGTGTGGTCATAACCGGCAAATGCGCTGACCAGCATGATGAGGGTGCTTTCGGGCAGGTGAAAGTTGGTCAGCAGCCCGTCCAGTACCTGAAATTGATAGCCGGGATAGATGAAGATGCTTGTCCATCCTTCGGCGGGGGCGATTTGCCCGTCTGTCAGACCAATGCTCTCAAGGGTGCGGCAGCTGGTGGTACCCACTGCGATGACCCGGCCGCCCCGTTCGCGCGTACGGTTGATGAGATCGGCGGTTTGGGCAGGCAGCTCGTAATGCTCGGAGTGCATTTTATGCTCGGTGATGTTTTCTACCTTGACCGGACGGAAGGTACCCAGTCCCACGTGGAGAGTGATAAAGCCTACGTCCACCCCCATGGCGCGGATGGCGTCCAGCAGCTCGGGCGTAAAGTGAAGACCTGCTGTGGGTGCGGCAGCCGAGCCGAGCTCACGGGAATACACCGTCTGGTAGCGCTCGGAATTTTCCAGATGATGCTTGATATAATGGGGAAGAGGCATCTCGCCGATGCGTTCCAGAAGATTGAAAAAGTTACCTTCAAATTGGAACTCCACCAGCCGGTTGCCGTCGTTAATGACGTCCAGCACCTTGGCTTCAAGCAGACCGTCGCCAAAGACCAGTTCGGTACCCGGTTTGGCACGCCGTCCGGGACCGGCCAGCACCTCCCATGTGTTGCTGCTTTGTTGATGCAGCAAGAGCAGTTCAACGCTTGCGCCCGTATCCTTTTTGGTTCCGTAAAGGCGGGCGGGCAGTACGCGAGAGTCGTTGAGGATCAGGCAGTCGCCGGGGCGCAGAAAGTCCCGCAGCTGATAGAAGTGCCGGTCACACAGTTCCCCTGTGCCGCGATCCATAACGAGCATGCGAGAATGGTCACGCGGCTCAATGGGCTCTTGGGCAATCAGCTCGTCCGGCAGTTCATAATAAAAATCGCTTTTGTTCATACAGGATCCTCGCTTCCAAACTATGTCGTTTTTTCCTTCGGCCTCTATCGTATCACAGCCGTCAAGTGGGTAGTCGGCAGCCGGTTGTGCAGGATACAGACACAAAACATGGTAAAATAAACAAACTTTTCGTTCGACAGTGCAGCAACTCTTCATATTTACCATTTGACAAGCAACACAGGGAATGTTACAATGTTGCCAGGAAATACTATGGAATAGAGGCGCGCTGAACGAAGAGTACGCTGTGTTGTGCCACTTGTTGAAGGGGATCCGGCTCCGGGCCGGTTGACACAGAGAAAAGGCGTCAGCGCCGAAGATGCATCCTTCCCGGCAGAGGATTCGTCTGGCTTCACGGTTAAGAGCCGTGTGGTTGTCATCATGGTTTATGATGGAGCGCTATTCACTCATGAAGAATATGCTTTTTTGGTCTTCATGCGTCAATGCATCTATTATAGGGCGATGACAACCGGTTTTCAACCGGTTTTTTTATTACGGAAAGGGACGATACCATGAACACTATGACATCCATAAAAAGAGGCAAGAAACTCCGGGTTGGCATCATTGGCTGCACCGGCATGGTGGGTCAGCGCTTTGCAACCCTGCTGGAGAATCATCCGTGGTTCACCGTGACGGCACTCGCCGCCAGCACCCGTTCGGCTGGTAAAACCTATGCCGAGGCGGTTGGCGAACGGTGGCAGATGAAGACTCCCATGCCCGAAGCCATGAAAAACATGGTCGTTTTGGATGCCTCACAGGTAGAAAAGGTTGCAAGTCTTGTCGATTTTGTGTTCTGCGCTGTGAATATGCCAAAAGCCGACATCCTGGCACTTGAGGAGGCGTATGCGCGCGCCGAATGCCCGGTGATATCCAACAACAGCGCCAACCGCAATACGCCCGATGTGCCCATGGTGATTCCTGAACTCAATCCCGAACATATTGAGGTCATTCCCTCACAGCGCGCCCGTCTGGGAACCAAACGCGGCTTTATCGCTGTCAAGTCCAACTGCTCACTGCAAAGCTATGTTCCCGCGCTTTTCCCGCTGGATAAGTGGGGCGTGAGCAAGGTGCTCGTGTGCACCTATCAAGCAATCTCGGGCGCCGGTAAGACCTTTGAATCCTGGCCCGAGATGGTGGACAATATGATCCCTTATATCGGTGGGGAGGAAGAAAAGTCCGAAAAGGAACCGCTCAAGATCTGGGGTAAGATTGAAAACGGCGGCATTGTTCCGTCCTCCAAACCGGCATTTACGGCACAGTGTCTGCGTGTTCCGGTCTCCGACGGTCACTTTGCGGCGGTCTATTGCAGCTTTGAAAACAAACCCACCAAGGAAGACATTGTTGAGGCGTGGAATAGTTTCTCCGGCCGTCCTCAGGAGCTTGAGCTGCCCAGTGCGCCCAAACAGTTCCTGCACTATTACACGGAGGACAACATGCCCCAAACAGCGCTCTGTCGTGACCTTGAGGGTGGCATGGCCGTGTCTCTCGGCCGGCTGAGAGAGGATACCCAGTACGATTACAAATTCGTAGGCCTGTCCCACAATACGCTCCGCGGTGCGGCGGGCGGCGGTGTACTGCTTGCCGAGCTGCTCTGCGCGGAAGGATATATGGATTAATTTGCTCTTGATCATGAAAGGATGATCGTGAAAATGAAGAAGACTACAGTGTTCACCGGTGCCGGTGTTGCCATTGTGACGCCCATGAATGCGGACGGAAGCGTCAATTATGAAAAATATCGTGAGCTGATCGAATTCCAGATTCAGAATGGAACCGACGCTATTATCACCTGCGGCACCACGGGAGAGTCCTCCACACTCAACCACGAGGAACATATCGCCGTGATGCGCACGGCGATTGAACAGACCAAGGGGCGCATCCCGGTCATTGCCGGAACCGGCTCCAACGATACGCATTACTGTATTGAGCTGTCGGCTGAGGCCAAGGCGCTGGGCGCTGACGCTCTGCTGCTGGTGACGCCCTATTACAACAAAACCTCTCAAAGAGGTCTGATTGTGCATTACAACTCCATTGCCGATGCCATGAAAATGCCTGTCATTCTCTATAATGTTCCCTCCCGCACGGGCGTTGACATCAAGCCCGAAACCTATCTCGCGCTGAGTGCCAACCCCTACATTGTGGGTATCAAGGAGGCCAACGGCAACATTTCGGCTATCGCCAAGACGGCAGAATTGTGCGGCGACAGCATGGATATGTACTCGGGCAACGATGATCAGATCGTTCCTGTGCTCTCGCTGGGCGGCAAGGGTATCATATCGGTGCTGTCCAACGTCATGCCCCGCCAGACGAGCGACATCTGCGCCCGCTGGTTTGCGGGAGACGTTAAGGGCAGCTGCGCACTGCAGCTTGAGCTGCTTGATCTGGCCAACGCGTTATTCATGGATGTCAATCCCATTCCGGTTAAGGAAGCCATGAACCTGATGGGCATGAATGTGGGCGGATGCCGTCTGCCCTTGTATGCGATGGACGATGCCAGCCGCGAAAAGCTGGCCGCGGTTCTGCGCCATTATGGCCTGATCGACTAAACGCTGCTCTGATCGGCAGCGGGAAGTGTAAGCGCGAAAGGACAGAAA
>JAEZJA010000201.1 GCA_023415895.1 Bacillota bacterium | reverse complement strand
GTCATCGGCGGCAAGGCCGTGCACATGTGCAAGGATGACGAGGAACGCACGGCGACACAGGTTGATAAGCTGCTGATCGATATCGGTGTGGATACCCGTGAGCAGGCGCTTGAATTGGCTCAGCCGGGGGATGTCGCCGTTTTTGACAGCGATTATGTGGAGCTGGGGCGCGATCTGTTTAAAGCGCGCGCGCTCGACGATCGCGCGGGCTGCGCGCTGCTGCTTGAGCTGACGGCACAGGTGCCGGAATACGATATCGTCGTGGTCTTTACGGTGCAGGAGGAAGTCGGTCTGCGGGGAGCCAAAACCGCCGCCTTTGGGGTAAACCCGGATATTGCCGTGGTTGTGGATTCCACAACCGCTGCCGATACGGCGGGAGTGACCGAGGATAAGCGGGTGTGCTGCGTGGGCAAGGGCCCGGTTGTTTCCTTTATGGATCGCCGCACGCTGTATGACAAAGCGCTGTATGATTTAATTCGCCGGAAAGCAGAGGGGATCGGGGTTCCCTCTCAGACAAAATCAACCGTGGCGGGCGGCAACGATGCGGGTTCCATTCAACAGTCGCGCGAGGGCGTACGGGTGGCGGCCATTTCGCTGCCCTGTCGGTATATCCATTCGCCCTCCTGTGTGCTGTCGGAAAAGGATGTCGACGCGACCGAAAAGCTGCTCAAGGCTCTGATCGGTGCTTTTGCCGCTCCGGAGAGTTCACTATGATCCGGCAGGCGGTCAGAGAAGATGTTGACGCTCTCGCTCCCGATTCGGAGGGGGCGGTAAAACTGCTCGGGCTGCTCCGAGCGTATGGCTTTGAGCAGCCGTTTGTCCGCCTATGGTGTGTAACGCAGCAGGGACAGGCGGATGGTTGGATATCGCTGCTCGACGGCGCGGCAACGGTGGTGCTGCGCCCCGATGCTGCCGTATCGGAGGAGCTGGCCGCATTTCTGTGCATGCAGCCGGAAATCCGCAGCGTGCGCACCTCCGACGAGGTGGCTCGGAAGCTTGCAGCATACGGCGGGTGGACACTTGAGACGGGCGTTGTCATGACCCCTGGACGGGAACTGCAGCAGCCCACGGTACAGCCAGAAATACTGTCGCCGCGCGAGTGCTACCCCGTGCTGTCGGCCTGTTTCGGGGAATGCATGCCGCCGTTTGAGGCATGGTATGTGGATGTGTCCCATCGCGTGCGCCACGGCTGCTGCCGCATCGTGGGACTGCGCGAACAGGGCAGCCCTTATGCCTGCGCCATGACGACGGCGGAATGCGACGGCGGGGCGCTCATCGGTGCGGTCGCCACATTGCCCCAAGGAAGGGGTAAAGGGGCTGCCTCCGCCAATGTTTTGACCTTGGCGCACAGCCTGATGAACGAAGGACGAAGGGTATACCTGTCACCCAAAAATGAACACGCTCATGCGTTATACACCCGCATCGGCTTTGAGGATTGCGGCGGGTGGGGCAGTCTGCGGCGGCCATAAACCGCCCTTGACTGGCCGCAACGATTGCACATAGAAAGGTTTTGTCTACAATGAATACACCCTTTTTTCAAATTGACGACCGGCTGCACAGGCTGTCCGACCGTGCGTTGGAGGAAGCAAAGGCGGCGTTTGCGCGCATTGACGAGATCACCGAATACAATCAGCTCAAGGTGTTATCGGCTTTCATCGATCATCATGTGAGCGAAAGCCACTTTGTACCCACGACGGGCTACGGCTACGGTGACCGCGGACGGGATACACTCGACGAGGTCTTTGCGCAGGTCATGGGGGCGCAAGACGCCCTCGTGCGCCACAGCATTGTGTCGGGCACCCACGCCATCACGATTGCACTGTTTGGTATTCTGCGCCCGGGCGATACGCTGCTGGCCGTGACCGGCGCACCCTATGACACGCTCGAAAAAGTCATTGGCCTGGACGATTCCAAGGGGCAGCACACGGATATGGGTTCACTGCGCGATTACGGCATTTTGTACAGGGTCGTGGATTTGAATGCACAAGGGGAGCCCGATCTTCCCGCTATCGAGGCGGCGGCCGGCCGTATGAAGCCCAAGGCGGTTCATATTCAACGCTCGAGGGGCTATAACACGCGCCCCTCGCTGTCGGTTAAGGCCATCGGGGAGATCATCGCGGCGGTACGCAAAGGTTCGCCCGACTCCATTGTTTTTGTGGACAACTGTTACGGTGAATTCGTGGAAAAGACCGAGCCGACCGCCGTCGGTGCGGATCTAATGGCGGGTTCGCTGATCAAGAATCCGGGCGGCGGCATTGCGGAAAACGGCGGCTACATCTGCGGACGTGCCGATCTGGTGGAGCAGTGCGCCTATCGTATGACGACGCCAGGGCTCGGGCGCGAGGTGGGCGCTTCTCTGGGGCATAACCGCACACTGTACATGGGACTCTTCAACGCGCCTCACGTGGTGGGAGAAGCGCTCAAAACGGCGGTTTACTGCGCATCGCTGTTCTCGCTGCTGGGGTATGAGGTGTCGCCGTCGGCAGGAGAGGTGCGCGCCGACATCATCCAGACGGTCAAGCTGCGCACGCCCGAAGCCTTAATTGCTTTCTGTCAGGGCATGCAGCGCGGCGCGCCGGTGGATTCCTTTGTGGTACCCGAACCGTGGGACATGCCCGGTTATGAAAATCCGGTCATCATGGCGGCGGGCGCCTTCACGATGGGCGCTTCCATCGAGCTGTCGGCCGATGCCCCCCTGCGTGAACCGTACGCCGCCTATATGCAGGGCGGTCTCAATTTCCACTCGGCCAAAATGGGCGTCCTGCTCGCCGCCCAGTCCATGCTGGAAAAGGGCGCGCTTGATCTGTAGGGAAAGTAGGTCGCGCCTTAAAAGGCACTGGGGCTTGCTCCCGCCGCTATTTTATTGCAC
>JAEZJA010000068.1 GCA_023415895.1 Bacillota bacterium | reverse complement strand
CGGGAAGCCGTAGGTATCGTACAGCTTGAAGGCATCCGCGCCCGACAGTGTGTTGCCCTGCAGGCCGGTCAGCATATCATCGAGCAGCGACAGTCCGCTGTCGATGGTTTTGCCGAAGGCCTCTTCCTCTACCTTAATGAGCTTGGTGATAAAATCACGTTTTTCATTGAGTTCGGGATAGAACGCCAGATTCTCACGGATGACCGTGTCGCATACCTTGTATAGGAAGGGCTCGCGGATACCGAGCAAACGACCGTGACGCGCCGCGCGGCGCAGCAGACGGCGCACAACGTAGCCCCGTCCCTCGTTGGAGGGCATTACACCGTCGCCGATCATAAAGGTCGTGGAACGGATATGGTCGGTTATGACGCGCAGCGATACGTCGGACTTGTCGTTCGTCTTGTATTCCACACCCGCAATGTTGCAGACATGTTTCATAATGTTCTGGATGGTGTCGACCTCAAAGAGGTTATCCACCCCTTGCATAATGCAGGCCAGACGCTCAAGTCCCATACCAGTGTCGATGTTGGGCTTGGGCAGGGGGGTATAGTGTCCCTTGCCGTCACTGTCGAACTGCTGGAACACGAGGTTCCAGAACTCGACATACCGGTCACAGTCGCAGCCTACGCCGCAGTCGGGAGATCCACAGCCGTATTGCTCGCCGCGGTCAAAGTAGATCTCCGAACAGGGGCCGCAGGGCAGCGAGCCGTGCTCCCAGAAATTGTCCTCCCGTCCCATGCGCTTCATGTGGTCGGGGGCAACGCCGACCTCCTTTGTCCAGATGTCATAGGCCTCGTCGTCATCCTGAAAAATGGTCACATACAGCCTGTCAGCCGGCATCTCCAATGTCTTGGTGCAAAACTCCCATGCCCAGGCCGTTGCCTCGTGCTTGAAATAATCGCCGAAGCTGAAATTGCCCAGCATTTCAAAATAGGTGCCGTGACGTGCCGTTTTCCCTACACGCTCGATGTCGGGCGTACGGATGCACTTTTGGCAGGTCGCCACACGGTTGTGGGGCGGCTGGCACTGACCCAGGAAAAATTTCTTCATGGGGGCCATACCGGCGTTAATCAGCAGCAGTGTCTTGTCGTTCTGCGGTACGAGCGAGTAGCTAGGCAGACGCATATGATCCTTGCTTTCAAAGAAGGCTAGGTATTTTTCGCGTAATTCATTTAGCCCTGTCCATTGCATAAAACGATATCTCCTTAAAAATAAAAATACTCCTGCCCCACAAATGGGACGGGAGTTCCGCGGTACCACCCAAATTGCGCCGTTTCCGACGCCTCTTTGTACCCTTTAACGCAGGGGCGCGCCGCCGTTCGTCACGGCAGGACTCCGGGATGGCTCACCGGGTGGATCACACAGGCGCTCTTTCAGCCGCAGCATAGCCGCGAAGCACCCTCTCTGACTGGATCAAACCGGCTGTTTCCCTTCACAGCCTTTTGCAATTATAACGATATGGAAGATTGTTTTTATTATAGGCATTTGCACTGGTCTTGTCAAGCCGGGCGCATCATTCCGTTGCGAATTTTCGATTACAGTGATTACCAATTGCCGGAAAGGCATGCCCTCAATAAAAAACATGATAATCGTTGATAATAAGAGATATTCTTTGATAAATAAAGAGATACGGAGATATTTAGCTCTATTTGTTTGCCACATCCTCTCCAACATATTCCAAACGTTTGACGGTCATGTGAACCTGTTGTATAATCATATTGTTTCAATTCAAGCTCACATGTACATATTTCATTGTCAATCGAGGAGGTGAATAGTATGCAATATACTTTACCCGGAACCGTACTGAGCTGTGAGGAGGAGGCATTTCGCACGGCTTTTTCGGTCATTCAGCCCATCCTGGCAGCAACCGGTGGTCTGACGCTTTCTCAGGTGGTCGATATGACCGGCTTACCGGCCTCCACCATTCAGAATTGGATCAAGCGAGGCTGGGTAGCGTCTCCCGCTTCCAAGCGCTATGGCGAACGGCAGCTCATGCGTATTCTCCTGATCAATATGCTGCGAAGCAGCATCCAGTTGGAGCAGATTCAGGTACTCATGCGCTATGTCAACGGAAAGGTTGACGACGAAAGCGATGACGCGATTGCCGACCGGGATTTGTACAATATGTTGTGCGCCATCCTGTTCAAGCTATCCCGAACAATTCCTGACGAACCCACCATCCGGCTGATCATTGAGCAGGAGCTTGCAAGCTGCAAAACGGTTCTTCCGGCTGATAAGCAAAAGCTGGCAACCGCCCTGTACATCATGACGCTCGGCTATCTGTCGGCCATGCTGCAGGAGCAAATGAACAAACAGCTTGGCAGTATCACCCCTTGAGCATCCCCTGCGTTTCTCATACATCACAAATACGATTACATAAAGGAGCAATTTTATCATGAACAACCCTGATTTCACCGCAAGACCTGTCAACGTCCCTAAAAACATAGGTAAAAAGATCGGCATCGGTCTTTTGATCTTGGCTGTCATTATTGTCGCCTTCTCATCCTTTGTTATCGTTCCAGCCGGCAGCACCGGCGTCGTCGTCACCTTGGGCAAGGTATCCAACACCATCTTATCAGAAGGTTTCCATCTCAAGATACCTTTTATCCAGGTAGTGGAACCTATATCTAATAAAATTCAGGTGCAGACGGTGGATGCCGCGGCGGTATCCAAAGACCTTCAGACGGTCAGCAGCAACATTGCTGTCAACTTCCGCGTCGGTCTGGATTCCAGTGCCTCCATCTTTAAAAACATCGGCAGCAACTATCAGACCATCGTCCTGCTGCCTGCCGTACAGGAGAGTATGAAGTCGGTCAGTGCCAAATACACGGCCGAGGAACTGATTACTCTACGTGCACAGGTAGGCGAAGAAATCAAGGAAACGCTGGAAAGCAAGGTCAATGAATACGGCATTGTGATTGAAAAGTTCAACATTGTCAACTTTGACTTCTCCGAGGATTTCAACGCCGCCATTGAAGCCAAGCAGGTCGCCGAGCAGACCCTGATTAAGACCAAGACCGAACAGGAACAAGCCATTGTTGTCGCTGAAGCCGAAGCCAAACAGAAGATCATTGCCGCCGAAGCTGAAGCCCAAGCCATTGCCAAGAAGGCCGAAGCACAGGCTGAAGCCAACCGCAAAATCAGCGAGTCTCTGAATCAGACTCTGGTCGAATATGAAAAGATTCAGAAATGGAACGGCGAGTTGCCCCAGGTTACGGGAGGCAACGCCATCATTGACATGACCACCAAATAAAGAGTGACTATAGTCATCCATCGAGCGTCGCGTGACTGATGAAGGGGAAGCGGTAAGAAAACTTATTGCATGGTTTATCCGCAAGAGCACCTCATCCGTTGGCTAGCGCTGGCACCTTCCCCTTGAAGGGGAAGCTTGCAATCAATCAACATAAAACAAGCGGCCGCTGTGAAACGAGCGTTTTACAGCAGCCGCTTGTTTTATGTAATTTATGATTGACTTCAGGTCAACTGCTGCCGTATCCAGCGCAGGCTCGCATTGAGCGTTGCTGTATCCATTCCTTCTGCCCGCATGGAGGGTGCCTCCAATGTCAGTGAACCCGCATAGTGTTGGCGTTTGAGCTGAGCAAAAAAGGTGGCAAAATCCACCTCACCCTGACCCGGCTGGAGTATCGGATAGAGCGCATCCCACTGCTTATACCCGCCCCGGTAATCGCTGATATGGATGTGCCGGATATTGCCGTGTGTCAGCAGGCGGCTATGTGTAAAGGCTTCCAGCTCCCGATGGAACTGCGCAGGTCGTGTATCCAGGGTGATCCCGAGCCAAGGATACCTCTCGGTCAACTGTTCAAAATGCGCCAGCGGACTGCCCTGCACACACACGCAGTTTTCCGCCGCAACGTCCAAACCGCAGGCCTGCGCCGCCGATGTGAGGCGTTCCAAGCGCTGTGCAATGACCTCCATATGGGCATCCGATTCGGGAATTCCCCAAATATGACACACAATCGTGCGGGCATGGACGGTCTGGGCAAAAAGGCAGTTGCTTTGCCATAGCGCCAACAGCCGCTCGTCGTTCTCCCCGCCCGCCTCGCTCATCCAGTCGCCAATGTGCTTGTCGGCATGCACAACCGGAAATCGCAGACCACAG
The DNA here is from genome assembly GCA_023415895.1 of Bacillota bacterium. Classification (GTDB taxonomy): domain Bacteria; phylum Bacillota; class Clostridia; order Oscillospirales; family Acutalibacteraceae; genus Avimonas. Next base: position 1,788 of record JAEZJA010000068.1, on the reverse strand, counting down.
CAGGCATATTCCTGTGCGATGGACGGCAGTCGGTCGAGCCAGTCACTGAACAGCATAACCTCAAAGCCGTCACACTCCAGCTGATCGCCGCATTCCATCACCAAGCGGTAATTTCGGCCGTTCATGCGCCCTGTAAAAGCACCGGTGGAGCAATAAATTGGATTGGACAAAACGGTACCTCCTACTTATGGGAATAACGGACGGCGTTGGGCAAATACTATGCCTGAGCTGCATCACACCGACAGCCTGAAAGGAACGACAAGCTATGACCATTACCGCCATCCGTACAGTGATTATCTACATATTCATCATTGCGGCCATGCGCATCATGGGCAAGCGGCAGCTGGGTGAGCTGCAGCCGGCGGAGCTGGTGGTCACCCTGCTGATTTCGGACATGGCCGCCGTTCCCATGCAGGAAACCGGCATTCCGCTGCTAAACGGCATCATTCCGGTGCTCATTCTGGTATCGCTTGAGCTGCTGTTGTCGGCGCTGATGCTTAAGGTGCCCTTCTTCAACCGTCTGATCGGGGGCAAGCCCAAAATCATTATCAACAACGGGCAGCTCGACGCGCAGGCTCTGCGCGATCTGCGCATGACGCTGGAGGATTTAATGGAGTCACTGCGCCAGCAGGGAACCTTTGATATCAGCACCGTCCAATACGCCATCGTGGAATCCAACGGCAAGATTAGTCTGCTGCTCAAGCCTGTCAACCGTCCGGCCACCTGTAGCGATCTTTCCTTAACACCGCCGGACAACGGCATTCCCATGATTATTGTGAGCGATGGTACCATATCCAGCTGGGGAATGAACATCTGCGGCCTGGACGACGGCTGGCTGCAAAGCGTACTGAAAAAGAACAAATGCACGCTTGAGGACGTGTTTCTGCTGACCGCCGACCGCACACATGCCTATCACCTGATCCGAAAGGAGAAAACCTCATGAAACGGGTCATTATCGCCGTCGCGATTCTGCTCAGCGTCGCCGCTGTCTGTTTCGTCTCTTTAATGACAGAAAGCAAGAACATTCATAAGCTTCTCGATATCATAGACGACATGGAGCAGTCGTTTGAAAAAAAGGAGTTGGGAGACTGTCTGGAGGTCACCAACCGGTTTGTCAAGCAATTCGATAAACGCACCCGCTCCCTCCCCTTTTTCATGCGTCACTCCGACGTCTCCAAAATTAAGGAAGTGGTTGTCACCCTGCCGGTCATGCTGGAGCAGGACGACACCGAATCCTATGCCGCCGAGCTTGCCCGTTGCCGGGCCATGCTGACCGAGCTGTCCAAGCTCGAAACGCCCAGTCTCGAAAACATTCTATAATCGATCTAGGCAGCCCTAGACCTTATGCTCCTGCTCTTTTTCATCCACGGAATTTTCCCGCAGAAGCAGAGTTTCGACTGTAAACCGCGGGCGCGCCTTGACTTCGTTATAGATTTTGCCGATGTATTCGCCGCATACGCCGATACACAGCAGCTGGATGCCGCCGAGCAGCCAAATGGAGGCCACGATGGCCGTCCACCCCGATACAGCGTTGCCGGTCAGCTTGGAAATCAGCGAATAGAGCAGTCCAAACACACTCAAACAGGCGATCAGAATGCCGAAGGCTGAAATCACGCGCAACGGCTTGACGCTGAACGAGGTAATTCCCTCGATGGCGAAATTGACCATCTTCTTAAGCGGATACTTGGAGCTGCCCGCCGCGCGTTCATGGCGGTCGTAATACACCGTGTCGCTGCGAAAGCCGATGGTTGGCACAATGCCTCGCAGGAACAGATTAACCTCGCGATA
>JAEZJA010000261.1 GCA_023415895.1 Bacillota bacterium | reverse complement strand
TGACGGGGAGTATCATTATTCCACCGCGCAGCAGCCAAACGACAACATTTCCTCCAAGTTCTATTCGCTGTTTGCCGATACGGTCTCGCAGATCGATTATGCCGGCAATATCGTCGTCGTCAAGTGCCTGCCGGGCATGGCCATGTCCGCCTGCGCGGCGATGGACGCGCTTCACCGTACGGATATCGTAGGTACGATTTCGGGTGACGATACCTTCCTTTGTGTTATGCGGGACGAGAACAAGTCTATTGATCTGGTGACCGAGCTTAAAAAGCTGATGCGCAGCCGGTAAGCGGCGCACAAGCGATGCGGAAGGGCAGGGATGTCGAATGCTGACAAGTCTGCATATTGAAAATATCGCCGTCATTGAACGGGCGGGTATCGAACCGGATGCGGGACTCAACGTGCTGACGGGCGAGACAGGCGCGGGTAAATCCATGGTGATCGACGCGATCAACGCGGTGCTGGGCGAACGCATCAGCCGCGATATCGTACGCACGGGAAGCGACCAGGCGCGGGTCACGGCGGTCTTTTCGTCCATATCCCCCAGAACCGCGGCGGCTCTGGAGCAAGTCGGCTACCCGCCCGATGAGGACGGCAGTCTGCTGATTCAGCGGACGATTTCGGCCGAGGGAAAGGGCAACTGCCGTATCAACGGACTGCCCGCCACGGTTTCCGTGCTGCGTGGGATTGGGCGGTTACTCGTTAATATCCACGGGCAGCATGAGAATCAGGCGCTGCTGTCCCCCGAAACACATGTGGATTATCTGGAGCGGTTAGAGGGTTTGCTCCCTCTGCATGAAGAATTCACGGCGGCTTACGGTCATTACTGTGAGGTGCGCCGGCAGTTGGATAAGACCACCATGGACGAGACCATGAAGGCGCGGCGCATGGATCTGCTGCGGTATCAAATTGATGAAATCGAAAGCGGTGCCCTGCGCCCGGGCGAGGAAGAGGAGCTGCGCGCCCAGCGTGCACTTGGCCGCAACGCGGAGAAAATCGCCGTTTCCCTGCGGGCGGCACACGAGCGCCTGTCGGGGGGTGAAGACAGCGAGGGCGCTTTGACCATGCTGGAGGAGGCCGTATCCCAGCTCGAGGATGCCGGACGGTTTGTCGAGGACATGTCCAAGCTGGGACAAAGAATCCAAAGCCTGCTGTATGAGCTTGAGGAATGCGGCAGCGATCTGCGGGATTATGCCTCTCATCTGGACTTTGAGCCCGAAGAGCTGGAACGTGTGGAGGAGCGGCTGGATACGATCCGCCGTCTGACCTCCAAATACGGGCCGGATGAAACGGCTGTACTTGAGACGCTGGAAAAGGCGCGTCAGGAGCTTGAGGATATCGAAATGTCGGACGAGCGGGAGGAAAAGCTGCGCAAAGAGCTTCAGCTTGCGCATAGGGCGGCAATGGAGTGCGCCGAGCGGTTGTCCGCGGCGCGGCACAAGGCGGCTGAGTCGTTTGCTCACGACGTCGGGGAGGAACTGCGCTTTCTGGATATGCCCGGCGTGCGGCTGGAGGTATCGCTTGAACCGATTGAGCTTTGTGCGGACGGCATTGATCGGGTGGAATTCCTGATCGCTGCAAACCCCGGCGAAGCGCCCAAGTCCATTGCCCGCATTGCGTCGGGCGGTGAGCTGTCGCGTATCATGCTGGCCATCAAGTCCGTGATGGCGGGGGCAGACGACATTGATACGCTGGTATTCGATGAAATTGACACGGGCATCAGCGGTCGGGCGGCTCAAAAAGTGGGCATTAAGCTGCGCCAGACGGCGGGCAGCCGTCAGGTCATCTGCGTGACCCATCTGGCGCAGATCGCCGCGCAGGCGCATCATCATTTTCTGATTCAAAAAACAGTACGGGACGACCGCACGTATACCGAAGTCACCAAGCTGGAAACTGACGGACGCGAATGCGAACTGGCACGCATCATTGGGGGCGAAGTCTCTCCGGCCGCACTGGAAGCCGCCCGGGAGATGCTGGCAAAGGTTCAATAAGGTAGGTGGCATGACAATGAAGGTTGCGGCACTTCAGATGGATGCTGTGTTTGCGGATGTGCAGACCAATTTGGAATGTACAGAAAACTACATAGTGCAGGCAGCGCAAGAGGGCGTTGAGCTTTTGGTATTGCCCGAATTTTTCCCTTCCGCGATCGGTTTTTCTCCGAAAATGCTGGATGCGGCGATGCAGGGAGAGCGGGTACGGCATTTTCTGCACAAATGGGCGGGGGAGACGGGCATGATCATCGGCGGCTCCTTTCTGCTCTTTGATGGAAAGGACTGCCGCAACACCTTCGATCTGGCCTTTCCTGATGGCAGTCGCTATACGCATTGCAAGGATATTCCGACCCAGTTTGAAAACTGCTATTATACCTACGGCGATACAAAGCCTGTGCTGCATACCCCCCTTGGCGACATCGGTGTGGCGCTGTGCTGGGAAATGCTGCGTACGGATACGCTCAAACGCCTGTCTGGGCAGGTGGATGTTGTTGTGGCCGGTTCCTGCTGGTGGGATCTGCCGGTCGATGCCCCGACTGAGCGCGAGCCGCTGCGCCGGCATAATCAGCAGCTGGCGATGGATACGCCCGTGACCTTTGCGCGCCTGCTGCATGCGCCGGTCATTCATGCCAGTCACTGCGGACGGGTGACGGCCGGAAACTTTCCGGCAGGTGATGGATTGCGCACCCGCCTGCTTGTCGGTGCGGCGCAGATCATTGACGAAAATGGCACCATACTGTCACGACGTGAATTTTCGGAGGGCGCCGGTCTGGTGTCCGCGGAATTTCCTGTATGGCCCAAGCGCCAGACGGCGGAGATTGCCGACCAATACTGGATTCCCGATCTGCCCGAACCCTATCGGCGTGCATGGGAAACCATCAATCCGGCTGCACAAGAATATTATGAGAACACGATGCGGGAGCGGTACTTGAAAAAAGGCTCTTGACATTTGAAATGTAACGTGCTTTAATTCTTCTAACAGGCACAGATGGGAAGAAGTACTTCGGTTATGACAGCAAAGAGAGCCGCCGGTTGGTGTGAGGCGGTGTGTCCCCCGGACGAAATACATCCCGGAGCCGCAGATTGGAACGGTACCCGTTCAGGGTCACTCAGTAGAATCTGCCGTTGACGCTCGTTATCGCGTGAAGGCGTTGTCGGACGCCGGAGGCCGCCCGTGTGGAACGGACGGCAAATAGAGGTGGTACCGCGATTCATTCGCCCTCTGCTGGTTGCAGGGGGCTTTTTGTATTTCGGAAAGAAACGGACACATCCGACAAATACTAATGTCATTCTAAGTGAGGAGAAGGAAAATGAACGTATTTGACGAACTCAAGGCACGCGGCATGATTGCCCAGATGACCAACGAGGAACGCATCCGCGAACTGCTCGGCGGCAGCGAGCCTGTCACCTTCTACATCGGCTTTGATCCGACGGCGGATAGTCTGCACGTGGGCCATTTTGTGCAGCTGATGGTGATGGCGCACATGCAGCGCGCCGGTCACCGCCCCATTGCCCTGCTGGGCGGCGGAACCGCCATGATCGGCGATCCATCGGGAAAGACCGATATGCGCAAGATGATGACACCCGAGACCATCAATCACAATGTGGAATGCTTCAAAAAGCAGATGTCCCGCTTTGTGGATTTCTCGGATGGCAAGGCGCTGATGGTCAACAACGGCGACTGGCTGCTGAATCTGAACTACGTGGACTTCATGCGCGAAGTCGGTGTGTATTTCTCGGTCAACCGTATGCTGGCCTGTGAATGCTACAAGACACGGCTGGAATGTGGATTGTCCTTTTTGGAATTCAATTACATGCTCATGCAGAGCTATGACTTCTTCCATCTGAATCAGGAATACACATGCACATTGGAACTCGGCGGCGACGACCAATGGTCCAATATCATCGGCGGCGTGGAGCTATGCCGCCGCAAGGCTGAAACAGATGTCTATGGGATGACCTTCGCACTGCTGACCACCTCTGAGGGTAAAAAAATGGGCAAAACGGAAAAGGGCGCTGTATGGCTGGATCCTGAAAAAACGTCGCCCTATGACTTCTTCCAATATTGGCGCAATATCGATGATGCCGACGTCATCAAGTGTATGAAGCTGCTGACCTTCATTCCTGTTGACGAGATCAACGAGCTGGCCAAGGCCGAGGGCAGCGCGATCAATCAGGTTAAGGAACGGCTGGCCTATGAGGTCACGAGGCTCGTTCATGGACAGGCTGAAGCGGACAAGGCGCTCGAAGCGGCTCGTTCAGTGTTCGGAGCGGGTGCGGCGAGCGAGCATATGCCCTCCACTGACCTGACGGCTGCCGATTTCACGGATGGCGCTATTTCCGTGATCGATCTGCTGATGAAGACGGGGTTGACCCCTTCACGCGGCGAAGCGCGCCGCCTGATTGAGCAGGGCGGTGTTGTGATTGACGATGTAAAGGTACAAGGCCTATCCGACAGCATCCCGCAGTCGGCGTTTGACAAGGGCTTTGTAATTATCAAAAAGGGCAAAAAGGTTTTCCACAGAGCCAATTTGGCATAGAACGTAAGTCTGTAACTTTAAAGATACTATATTGTGAAAGCCCCTATAGAAGCGCTGGAATCTCTATCGATGGATGGACATTCGAAAGCGACTCTCCTATAGGGGCTTTTTATACTTTAATGAAAAGTTCACTATTGACAAATCGGTTACAGCAGGTATAATGCCATTGAGTGCCATTCTACAAGTTAAAGCGAACTTTAGTCCAAGGGCTCATGGGCTTTTCAATTCTTTTTTGGAGGACGGACGAATGGTGTATACAATAGGGGAAATGGCCAAACTTCTGGGGGTTGCCCCTTCGACGCTCCGCTTTTACGACAAGGAGGGGCTGCTGCCTTTCGTCGAGCGTTCGGAGGGCGGCATGCGTATGTTCAAGGAATCGGACTATGAATTGCTCAAAATCATCGGTTGTCTCAAGTCCACCGGCATGCAGATCAAAGACATTCGCAAATTTATCGGTCTGGTCATTGAGGGAGATGAGAGCATTGATGCCCGGCTTGAGCTATTCCTCAAACGTAAGGAAGAGATTGAAAAGCAGATGGCTCAGCTGCAGGAAACACTGGACACCATCAAATTTAAATGTTGGTATTATCAAACCGCTAAAGAAGCCGGGACGACCGCTGTGCCCGACCAGATGAGCAACGAAGAGCTCCCCGAGGAGCTTCGCGCCGTGCGGGCAAGATTGCGCAAGGAATAACTACGGCATAGGATTTTCCTGTAACGGCCAAGAAATTCTCGACAACCTCTTTCATTTCACACTCTAAAGTGTTAAAATAATAAGTAAATACAAAGACACAGGAGGAATATGGTACCGTGAACAGCAAAATTAAAGACAAAAACGCGGATTTCCTGTTTCAAGCCATTCTAAATTTAAAGAACCTTGACGAATGTTATCGCTTCTTTGAGGATTTGTGTACGGTTTCCGAAATCAAGGCGATGTCCCAGCGCATCGTTGTGGCCAAGATGCTCAACGATAAGCAGGTATACAGCGATATTGTTGCGGCGACCGGCGCTTCCACGGCGACAATCAGCCGTGTTAACCGTTCATTGATCTATGGCTGCGACGCTTACGACATGGTCTTTTCTCGTATGCAAGAGGAGAACACAAAGGAATGAGCGGCTACACGACCTTTGCCGCTTTCTACGACCGTTTGATGGGCAATGTCGACTATGCGTCCCGTGCGGTCTATGTTCTCGAGCTGATGAACAAGTACAGGCCGAACAAGACACCGCAGACGGTGCTTGATCTGGCCTGTGGGTCGGGCAGCCTGTCGCTCGAGATGATGGCCCGGGGCGTGGACGTCATCGGCGTGGACAGCTCGGAGGAAATGCTGGCTGCCGCTGCCGACAAAGCGGGCAAACAGGGAAAGTCTCTCATGCTGCTTTGTCAGGACATGCGCGAGCTGGACTTATACGGAACGGTGGATGCCGCCGTGTGTGCGCTGGACAGTCTCAATCATCTCTGCCGCACGCAGGAGCTCCGTGAGGTTTTTCGCCGTCTCCATCTGTTTATTGAGCCGGACGGTTTGTTTGTGTTTGACGTCAACACGCTTTATAAGCACAGACACATTCTGGGGGACAATGCCTTTGTCTTTGAAGAAGACGACTTTTTCTGTGTCTGGCGCAACCGGCTGTTGAGCAATTCCGCGGAAGTGGCGATGCAGCTGGATTTTTTTGTGAAGGACAGGGAAGACTATCGCCGCCTGACCGACGAGGTGCGTGAACGCGCCTATTCCAAGCAAACGCTGTGTCGGCTGCTGACAGACGCCGGGTTTGAGCCGTTGGCCGTTCTGGACGATATGACCTTGCTGCCTCCCCGGGAGGACAGCGAGCGGCTTGTCTTTGTTGCGCGGCGTACGCAATGATAAAGGGGTTACAAAGCTATGAATACATCGGGCAAAGCCATTCGCTGCATTACCAAGGACGCCACCGTGATGGCGCTGGTTCTCGACTCGACCAACATAGTCGCACAGGCCGAGCGCATCCATCAAACATCGGCGGTCATTACGGCCGGTCTCGGACGTCTGCTGACGGCTGCCTCCATGATGGGGGTTATGCTTAAAGGGCAGGAGGATACGCTGACGCTGAAATTCAGTGGTGACGGTCCTTCGGGCACCGTCTTAGCCGTTTCGGATTCGAAGGGCAATGTGCGGGGCTACGCGTCCAATCCCATTGTGGAGATCCCCCTCAAGCTAAGCGGCAAGCTGGACGTCAGTGGCGCGCTGGGCTCGCATGGACTGCTTCACGTCATGCGGGATACGGGTGGGGACAAGCCGTATATCGGCTGCTCTCCGATTGTATCGGGCGAAGTGGCCGAAGACATCACCAACTATTATGCCACGAGCGAGCAGGTGCCCACGGTCTGTGCTCTGGGTGTGCTCGTCAATCCCGATCTCACTGTGAAGGCAGCCGGAGGCCTGCTGCTGCAGTTGCTTCCGTTTTGCCCTGACGATGTGATAGACCGCATCGAAAAGAATGTGGGGATGCTCGACTCTATGACGGCCATGCTGGACAGCGGTATGACACCTGAGCAGATTTGCGCGCGTGCGCTGGACGGCTTTGAATTTGAGATTCTGGACAGCTATCAGCCCGCCTACCGCTGCAATTGCTCGCGTGAGCGTGTGGAACGTGCCTTTGCTGCCATGAAGCCGGAGGAACTGCTGTCCCTGCCGGATGAAAAGGGCTATGCCGAGGCCTCCTGCCAGTTCTGCGACCAGACCTATCGATTCAGCCGCAGTGAACTGGAGGCAATTGCTCAGCGCGCCAGCCGCCGATCATGAAAAACAGGTTGAAAAAATTTTTTCCTGTTTTGAGTATTGACAACCGAAACTAAATATAGTATTATAGACACCGTCGCTGGTGACGGTGTACAAGCGGGAGCATAGCTCAGCTGGGAGAGCACCTGCCTTACAAGCAGGGGGTCACAGGTTCGAGCCCTGTTGTTCCCACCACACCTGCGGTGCGCGATTCACGGTTTTGGCTTTCGGATTTACAGCATGGTAGTTCGCGAAGGACAAGGCATCAGAATCAAGCGCCGAAGGGTCTAGCGCAATTTTGGATTTGGCCCGGTAGTTCAGCTGGTTAGAACGCTAGCCTGTCACGCTAGAGGTCGACGGTTCGATCCCGTTCCGGGTCGCCAAATTTGCCTCTGTAGCTCAGTCGGTAGAGCAGAGGACTGAAAATCCTCGTGTCACTGGTTCGATTCCGGTCGGAGGCACCAAAACGAAGAATATCC
>JAEZJA010000236.1 GCA_023415895.1 Bacillota bacterium | reverse complement strand
GCGGGAGCAAGCCCCCGCCCTACACTATGGTTAGGCACATAACGAAATAATAAAACAGGAGGAATTATGATGATTTTTGAAGGAACATTAACGGGTTTGGGCTTATTTTCGATGGAAATATTACATTTAATTTCAGCAGGTAAAAAAGAAGAAATATCGATTATTGAAAAGCAATTTGAACAAAGCAATTTGGTTGAGTATCTGTCAGAAAAATATAATGATGAATTCTATATAAAATTCGATAATACTACTTATGACAACTCTCAAATAAATAAGTATTTTTCAAATTATTCTGGTTATATTGAAGGAAAGGAAGACCGTAAATATGGAATTATTAATGGCGACGATGGTCTATTGTTAATATTGGCTTTAGTAAATGATAAAGTCGAAGCAGAATGCAGAAAATGGACTGTTAATAGTTAGACAACAATCAGTTTTCCCATCATGTTTATTGCATATCAGTTCTTGCATGAAAGGATTAGTGCTATGCCAAAAGCAGATAAGTACATAGATTTCGCACGCTTTTTGGAGCAATGTAATCAAGATAAGATAATTCTGACCTTTGATGAAATATAAAATAGAATATCATTCAAAATACTTATTATAAATAATCTCATTGCTAGGATGGTTGAATAACTATTTGAGATTTTTTCACTAGCAAGTATTTTTGTGGCAACCATAGCTCTTCTTCTAATGTTTATGATGGCGATCTAGAAAAAATCTTATTTTATCTTGATTATGATGATAGTACAAATACAGATCAGATTATTTTTACTACAGCGTAGTTGAAACTATAGCTAAATTGCTTTGGCACCCAAAGTAAGCATAAAATTTAGTGGAGGAACCTATATGGGACATTGGGGCTTTTCTTATGTTGGATTCATTTTTCTGATGATGCTGACAGTTCCCAACCTAATTTGGACAAAAAATCAGCCCAAGGGATACACGGATCAAAATGAAAATAAAGTATTACTTGTTTTTGAAAGAGTAGGTCAAGTTTGTGTTACATGCTCGGCTCTTGTGTTTTCTGACTTTAATATTCGCAATTGGTCGCCTTGGAGTATCTGGTTAATTGTGGCGGTCATCCTCATGATCCTGTACGAATGCTGGTGGGTACGCTACTTTAAAAGCACAAAGACGTTGAAAGATTTCTACAGTAGCTTTTTGGGTGTGCCTGTTGCAGGTGCGACATTGCCGGTTGTTGCTTTCTTTTTCCTTGGAGTTTACGGAAAAGTAATTTTGCTGATGATTTCCGTCATCATTTTGGGGATAGGTCACATTGGCATCCATTTGCAACACCTTAAAGAAATTCGATCATAAGTTAAATCTAAAAGATTCGCGCAATCTCAAAGTCAACTAGGAACAGCATGGTATGTAGATTTCCGATAATTACTATTAAGGAGAAGCGCAAATGAAAGCACTACTTATAATCGATGTGCAAAACGACTATTTTGAAGGCGGTAAATCAGAACTCTACAACCCCAAAGCAGCGTTGAAAAATATAGAAAAAGTATTAATGATATTCCGGCAAAGAAACCTCCCCGTGATTCATGTTCAGCATATTAACAATCGCGAAGGAGCGACGTTTTTTCTGCCAAATACGCATGGCGTTTTGATTCATAAGAATATAACTCCACTTGAGAGCGAATACATTGTGACAAAGCATGCACCTAACAGTTTTTTTGAAACAAATCTTTTAGATATTTTGAAGGAAAATAGTATCAATGAGCTTGTTATCTGCGGTATGATGAGCCATATGTGCATAGATACAACAACGAGAGCCTGTAAGGATTTCGGCATTAAAGTAACCTTATTGAATGATGCTTGTGCCACAAAAAACCTTAGCTTTCATGGTGAAATCATTCCTGCCCAGACTGTGCATAACACTTTTATGGCCTCCCTGAATGGAATGTTTGCAAATGTAATTGATACACAATTGTTCAGTTTGTGAGCAAACTGAGCTTCCCATTGTGTTTACACTATACTTATGAATCAAATTGTAATGACCGTCACCGGAATAATCCTGTTATTTGAAACATCGCTCTCAACCGAAGGCGGCTTTATTGCAAGGAAAACGGGCGAAGAAAACGGCCTTTTTATTTGCTAAGTTCTACTTGCTTATTCACCTAACTATAATTATTATCGTAAGTATACACCACTAATTCTACTTATTAGAATGGGGAGATATCTACTATGCCTTGGTGCCCTAATTGTAAAGAAGAATATCGGGAAGGTTTTTTCAAATGTTCAGATTGCGGTGCAACGCTTGTCGACAAACTTCCACAGGCTGATTCCATCCAAAGTGACAACAATTCCGATCAAAGAGAAACCGACTCGAATATTCTTATAGAACCTTGCTTGTTACTATCGGTTTCCGATGGCATTCAAGCAAAGCTTATCGAAGGTCTGCTTCAGAATTCCAATATCCCGTTTTATACCAAAGACAGGGAATGCGGCGGCTACCTAAAAATTTATATGGGGTTTTCAGTATTCGGTACAGATATCTATGTTGACAAAAACAGCTATGACAAGGCCAAGGAATTAATGGATACCGCCCCCGCCCAATTCAGCACGGATTATGAAAACGATACGGAATATGAACCTTTGGATGATAAAGATAACCGCTCTTTTACCGTCCGTAAAACGGTCATGAGAATCGTTATTTTCCTTATTCTTATACCTTTTGTTCTCAGTCTGATATTCGGAGCTTTTTCAATTATTCATCATTTCATCGGACGTTAATACAATCCTATAGAAAGCAAGAACTCCAATTATTTATTGAATCGAGCGATAACAAATAGGACTGGTGTGAGAAATTCACCTCTAATTGATAATTAAAATCGGGAACCAGGACTAGAATATGAGTTGCCCATTATGAAACAACCGAGCATCGCAGTTTGTTTATATGATGATAGTACATACAGCGTATATCAATCTTGTTCATACGAGCACCATTTTAGCCGGATTTCCAATGAAAAGGCTTACCTATTGATAACCTCCCTTTCCATCCCAGGCGGCGCACCCCTATCCCTTAATTCCACCCCAAAAGCTGAATATCGGAGGGTTGTTTATGCAATACGGCTACTTTGACGAGGCAAATCGGGAGTATGTGATCACATGAAATTTTTATATCGCCTAGATCATATTTATAAATTAGACCACCACTTTGAGTATAAGCAGATTGGCATATTTTCATCTGAAGAAAATGCGCAGGCAGCAATACAGTTTATAAAAAATAAACCCGGTTTTTGTGATTATCCTGCTGGCTTTACAATTAAGAGACGTTTATATTGTAAAAATCCTCACCTTTTAAACAAAGTCTATTGGGCTGATGGTTTTGATACCTACAACTATTGATGACGTGACTATGATAAGCAACCGAAAATCCCTGCAAAACCCTGTCATATGGTTTTGATAACCTCCCTTCCCATCCCAGGCGGCGCACCCCTACCCTTGATTCCCACCCCAAAATCTGAATATCGGAGGGTTGTTTATGCAATACGGCTACTTTGACGAGGCCAATCGGGAGTATGTGATCACGAAGCCGGACACGCCGGGGGCTTGGGCGAATTACCTCGGGTCGCCGGAATACGGCGCGATCATTTCCAACAACGCGGGCGGGTACAGCTTTGCGGGATCGGGAGCGAACGGGCGCATCCTGCGCTACCGGTTCAACGCGGACGACAAGCCGGGGCGGTATATTTACCTGCGCAATCGCGACAGCGGTGGGGACTACTGGTCGGCTTCGTGGCAGCCGGTAGGAAAAGACCTTGCCGCGTACAAGAGCGAATGCCGCCATGGCACGGCCTACACGGTAATTTCCTCCGATTATGACGGCATACATACCCAAACGCTCTATTATGTGCCGCTGAACGAGACGTACGAGGTCTGGCGGTGCAAGGTGACAAACACAGGCGAACATGCGCGGGAGCTCTCGGTTTTCGGCTTTGCAGAGT
>JAEZJA010000235.1 GCA_023415895.1 Bacillota bacterium | reverse complement strand
AGACGGCCATATTTTATCGGCAAGCCCGAGCCTGCTATGGCACAGCTGGCTATGGAAAGATGTCACTGCATGCCGGAAGAAACGGTGATGATCGGTGACCGTATTTATACGGACATCGCCTGTGGCGTCAACGCCGGAATTGATACCGTGTTGGTGTTTAGCGGAGAGACTACTCGCGCCGATTGGCAGCAGAGTACAATTAAGCCTACGTATACGGCGCAAAACATTGCAGAGATTTACAGGTATCTAATATGAAATTGACTGAACGGTGCTGTTTCCTAACGGCACCGTTCAGTCAGCTTGTATTATGGTCATTTTGTTTGATTGCTGCAATCAAAGGCGTGAAACCGTCTGTGCTGAGGGGAAGGGAAACTCCCCCGGTGTGTCACCCCTGGATAAGGTCATGCCAGCCCGAGCAGACGGGCGACACCGGCGATGATTGCACAGAGAACCACGCCTGTAACGGTGGGTACAAGGAAGGAGACGATTGTCCACTTGAGGCTTTGTGTTTCCTTATGGATGGTCAGGCAAGTCGTGGAGCAGGGCCAGTGCATCAACGAGAACAGCATCGTGCACACGGCGGTCAGCCATGTCCAGCCGTTGTTGACCAGAAGCGCGCGCAGCTCCGAGAGATTGCTCATATCGGTAATGCTTCCCGTGGCCATGTAAGACATGATAATGATCGGGATGACGATTTCATTGGCAGGGAAGCCGAGAATAAAAGCCATCAGAATGACGCCATCCAGACCGATGGCGTGCGCAAAGGGATCCAGAAATTGCGTGCAGTGAAGCAGGAGGCTGGTGCCGCCGACTGTCACATTTGCCAGTATCCAGATCAGCAATCCGGCGGGGGCGGCAACCGAAACGGCACGCCCGAGTACGAACAGCGTACGGTCGACGATGGAACGCACAATCACTTTGCCGATCTGGGGGCGGCGATAGGGGGGAAGTTCGAGTGTAAAGGAGGAAGGTACCCCCTTGAGAATGGTTTTTGACAGCAGACGGCACATGACGAAGGTCATGCCCACACCGAGAAGAATCACGCCGGTCAGGATTCCCGCCGACCATATTGAGGACAACAGATTGGTCTGAAACCCGACAAAAAACATGACGATGATGGAAATCAGGGTGGGAAAGCGGCCGTTGCAGGGAACAAAGTTGTTGGTGATGGTGGCGATCAAGCGTTCGCGCGGCGAGTCGATAATGCGGCAGCCCACAACCCCTGCCGCGTTGCAGCCGAACCCCATGCACATGGTTAAGGCCTGTTTGCCGCAGGCACAGGCTTTTTTAAAGGTTTTGTCAAGGTTGAAAGCGATGCGGGGGAGGAAGCCGGAATCCTCCAGCAGGGTGAATAGAGGAAAGAAGATGGCCATGGGGGGCAGCATAACGGATACCACCCACGCCAATACGCGGTAGCAGCCTGCGATCAGCAGTCCGTTGAGCCAGGTGGGCGCACCCACCCATTGTAGGAAATCACTGAGTCGGTCACCGATCCAGAACAGCCCAGTTGACAGCAGCTCGGAAGGATAATTGGCGCCGTTGATGGTCAGCCAGAATATGCCGGCCAGCATCAGCAGCATGGCCGGAATTCCCGTTAGGCGGCTGGTCAGAAGACGATCCAGCCGTCGGTCACGGCGGCTATACCCGCAACAGCTTCCCGATACGGCATCCATACACAGCTCTTCGGCACTGAGTACAGCGCAGGAGGCCAGAATATCCTCCAGCCGGTCGGTGGCAAGGCTGCTTTCTTTCAGATGCTGTATCGCTTTGCTTAGAACTTGCGCAATGGTTTCCTGCTGTACGACATCAAAACCGATATAGTCCCGCAGTGACTGCCAGAGTGCTTGCTGCCGGTCGCGGCCCATCAGCAGCTGCAGACATATCCAGCGGGCGCTGATGGGCTTAGAATGGTGGTCGTCGAGAGCCTGTTGAACAGCAGGCTGTAGAATGTCCAGTGCTTCTTCAACCGGACGAAGATAACGGATGCGGGCGGGGGAAGAGGGCTGTTCGCTGCCCAGCCGATCGATGCTGTCCAGCAATTGATCGAGCCCCTTACCGCTGCGTGCGCTGGTTCCGATCACGGGAACACCGAGATTGAGAGACAGCTTTTGCAGATCGATCTGTACCCCTTTTTTCTTGGCTTCGTCCATGAGATTGACACAGACGATCAGATTGGAGGTAATCTCCAGCGTCTGCAGCACCAGATTCATATTGCGTTCGAGACAAGTCGCGTCACATACGACGACAACCGCGTCGGCACAGCCGAAGCAAAGAAAATCACGTGCGACTTCCTCTTCGGCGGAATGAGCCATCAGGGAATAGGTACCCGGCAGATCCACAAATATGTATGAACGGCCGCGGTAGTTCGCGGTTCCCTGCGCGCTGGTTACGGTTTTGCCCGGCCAGTTGCCTGTGTGCTGGTTGAGTCCTGTCAGTTCGTTGAAAACGGTGCTTTTTCCTACGTTCGGATTGCCTGCCAAGGCAATCACACGGTCATCGGGTGAAGTTCTCTTTATGTTCAGGCCGTGATCAATGGCATTGCTGCCTGCCGAATCGGCTGTCAGTCCCATGCGCATCCACCCTTTCCATTATGCGTTGCAGTATTCCACGAGGACGGTTGCGGAGTCTTCGGAACGCAGAGCGATGACCGCTCCGCGGATCAGGTATGCGACGGGATCACCTCCCGGGCTGCGCTGCACACATTCGATACACGTGCCTTCGATAAGCCCAATATCCAATAAACGGCGGCGCATACTGCCGGTGGTTGTAAGTTGTGTGACTCTGACGGTTTCCCCTTGGGAGACTCTGTCGAGTGTAACGCCAGAGGTGCGGGGGAGTATTTGGCATTCTTCGGTTTTCATCGGGGGTGAGTCCTTTCATTTTTTATAGGGATTGCGAGTGAAGCATAAACGGCTTCTGCTATTAACGTATGCCATGTACAAGTTTTTTGCTTCAATTTCTTACGGTACAGTGGCGATGGCGCTATGGTTAGGCCAAATAAAAACTGACAGGTGCACCCTTTGTATGGAAGCTATTTCCTTGCAATTGTATTGGGCTTTGTGT
>JAEZJA010000190.1 GCA_023415895.1 Bacillota bacterium | reverse complement strand
AAACTCGTGTAGTATCACAAAGTGATATTGCACAAAGCTTGTGTGTATCAGCCCGAGAGGCCTGCAGACTGCAGATGGAGGGCATCAAAATATCAGGAAGCCTATGTGATAAACTTTTCAAAACCTCTGTTATCAAAGGTTTGCGTTTCCCTATCGGGAAAATCTATGAGGATGCTTTTTTTACCACGGATTATCTCATGCGCATCCAAACTATGGGTATTAATACGACCCCCAAATATTATTACCATCACCGTAGTGACAGCCTGACGACATCCACCTTCAAAAAGAGGGATATGGATGTTATTGAAGCTTATGACCGCAATGCTGCGATTGTGGAGCCGCGCTATCCTGAATTGCACAAGCAATGCCAATTTCGCTGCCTCTGGGCACGGTTTGTAGTGCTGGATCGCATGCTCGTTTGCGAAAATCCGTCGGGTATTCCTGAATATCGCGATGTTGTGAAATATTTAAGACGCAACACCATAAATGTTGTGTCAAATTCCTGTTTTCAGACAACAAGACGGCTTGCCTCCTTGGCCCTTGTGATTAGCGTGCCTTTCTACTCAGTCTTTGTGAATATGAAAAACAGAATCAATAGAATATTCGGGAAGTGATCAAGCAGTGAAAAAAATATGCTTTGTCGATTTTGACCTAACTTTGATGGGTGGTTTAGAGCGTGTTCTGGTGTCATTGGCAAATACCCTCTGTACTATGTATGAGGTACACGTTATTAGTCTATCCTCCTCATCGGATGCCCCCTTTTTTGCATTGGACAGCCGAGTAAACGTGCATATGATCCGGCAGGGTGAGGCTCGTATTCGTCAATTAATAACTCGATGCTTTCGACCACTGATCCGATACATCAATACCAACAAAATTGATATTGCTTTTATTATGGGTAATTATCCAATCCCCGTCGTTCTTCCTATTAAACCTTTTGTTTCGGCAAAGCTCATTTACTGTGACCATGGGGCATTGAAAAACCAACTTGACAGCAAAGCCGTTCTGACCTTCCGACGTATGGCGGCAAGGCACGCGCACAAGGTGATCGCCTTGACACAGCAGAACCGCGACGCCTATATCGAACTGTTTCATATGAAGCCGGAAAAAGTCGACTATATTTACAACTGGATTGACGACAGCGTTTTGACACAGGCCGGGCAATACAATAAGGACAGCAAATGCATCTTATCCGTCGGTCGCTTTGGTGAGGAGAAAGGTTATGACCTTCTGCTCAAGGTTGCACCTGCAGTCTTTGAACGGCACCCCGATTGGCAGTGGCATATTTACGGAGACGGCGAAACTTTTGAGACCATCCGACAGGGCATCATCGACCTGCATTTGCAGCAAAATATCCGTCTGATGGGTACCACCAACAAGATGTATTCTCTTTATAAGAATTATGGTATTTTTGTACTGCCCTCTTACCGGGAAGGGCTGCCTCTGGCTCTTTTGGAGGCCAGGGCTAACGCCATTCCCTGCGTCAGCTTTGACATTGTGACCGGTCCTCGGGAGATTCTCCGACCGGATAAGGACGGCTTTCTGATCAAGGCTTACGATACGAAAGAAATGGCGCAGCGCATCAACTTTCTAATTGAGCATGAGGATGAGCGGGTGCGCATGGCTCAACATGCCAAAGAGGGCATTGTCCCTTTCTCCAAGGACGCAATACTCCGCAAATGGATAGATACGATTGACAATCTGTAATTCTGCCTTCTGTAAACAACCTTTCTCAATTCGCCGTAATTCTACAATTGACGGCAATTATCCAAAAGCGTATACTGAACATAAGGCTTTTGGAAGAAGTAGGTCGAGGTTGAGGTTCTTTAGACTTGCCTAGTATTAAGAAAGGTTGATCCAGAAAAATGAACGCTGCAAAAAGATCAAGGTTTCTGTTTAGCCTTGCTACAGCAGCACTCTTTATTGCGAACAGCATTTTCTGTCCCGCCGCTTTGGCGGATTCTCCGCCCGTCGACTCGTCAGATACAGAGTGCGTGCAGCAGCTGCACACAGCAACAATTTCCGGCATAAGCTATTATAGCAACTATACGGCTTCGGGTGCATACAATTACTATGATCAGCTTGATTCGGCACAGAAGGGCGTGTATGACGCGCTGAAAACATTGAAGCCCGAAACACTTGAACTATCCGTTGCGTTGAAAACGCCGGTGACAAGCCACGATCCCAAATCCGATCAGGAACGTGCTCAAACAGCCATTCAGAGGCAGTTTCAGCCGGCAATTGAGGCTCTGCTCAAGGATTATCCTGAAATTTTCTGGTTAAAATTCGGCATAGACGGCTGTGGCTTTAGTTGGAAATGGGAACCCTCGGGTAACGGGTGGGTCATTCGCCAGGTGACCTTCCAGCCTGCCGTAATCGATGCCTATGCTTCGCATGATGGGGATCTTCAAAGCCAGTTCAACAGTCTGTTGGCCTCTATCCCCGTCTATGGCTCGACGCGCAAGGATAAGATCAAATCCATTCATGACACGCTCGCTGCGCGGTTGTCCTATGACTATGGGTTTGCCGACACGTCCTTTGATGCCTATGGCGCACTGATGACCGGCAAAGCGGTTTGTGAGGGCTATTCCGAAGCTTTTAAGCTGCTGTGCGACCGTGAAGGCATTCCATGCATTTTGGTGGTCGGTTCGGGCACCACAACAGGCGTTGCAACGGGTGAAAATCACATGTGGAACGCCGTGCGTATGGAGGATGGTCAATGGTACGGTGTGGATGTCACTTGGGACGATCAGTCCAAAACCATCTATGATTTCTTTCTTGTAGGGTCGGATACAGCGGATATCAATTTCGGCGGCTTAAAATTTTCGCAGTCGCACATCGAAAGCGGTAATTTTGCCAGCAACATCAAAGTTTTTACCTACCCCTCCCTCTCCTCTAAGGCATACGGTATTTCGTCTCAAACCAATACCACAACCGGCGGGGCAGAACCCACAACGACCGCCAAGACAATACAAATTGTCATTCCGTCCGCGCCTACCACCACAGTCCCTGTGGTCGTGACCGCCGCCAGCACAATTGTCACCGCTGCGCCCACGAGCACAAGTACAAATCCCGCGTCTTCAAAAACGAACGCAGGGGTGGCGATACAGACATCTGGGTCGAGTACCACCCTTCAGGACGATGGTTCCAAAAACGTTATGGAGGAACAGCAAACCCAGGCGGGCGCTGTTCTGACCGAAGCCACACACCGGGACGATCCGTCTTCGGATGAGTCGGCGGTGGATGCCATTACCCTTCCCGGTCATTCATCGTCGCTTGGATTGATTCTCGGCATTGCCGGTATGGTAGTACTGGCAGCCGCCGGAGTCGCTGCCCTGCTGTGGCTTAAAAACAAGAAAGAGTATGATGAAAAAACTTTAACCTCCGGAGATCACCCTCATTGGCAATAATCTCCGGCATGGGAAATGAAAGGAGACGGTGATCTTGCTGCTGGCCTTAGACATGGGCAATACCAACATCACCATTGGTGTTTTTGAAGGAAAGGAACTCAAGCTGGAGTCCCGTATCGCGACCAATCGCGAAAGAATGATGGATCAATACGCGGTTGAGCTCCTGGATATCCTGCATCTTTATGGACTCCATGAACACGATTTTGACGGGGCCATCATGAGCTCCGTCGTGCCGCCTCTCAACCATGTCCTGCGCCAGGCGGTCCGCAAGGTGACCGGTGTTTTGCCCATGATGGTGGAACCCGGCCTTAAGACGGGCATGAACATCCGCATCGACAACCCGGCACAGCTGGGTGCCGATCTGCTGGTGGGCGCCGTCTCGGCCGTCACACAATACGGCGCCCCCTGCATCATCTGGGATCTCGGCACAGCGACCAAGGTGTCGGTTGTGGATAAAGACGGCGTGTTTCGAGGCGGCGCCATTATGGCCGGTGTCAATGTGTCACTCGAAGCGCTGGCCTCCAAGGCCTCGCTGCTGCCTCAGATCAGCTTGGAGGCTCCCCAAAAGGTGATCGGCACCAACACCATCGAGTGTATGCAGTCGGGCACGGTATTTGGTACCGCGTGTATGATTGATGGCATGACCGACCGGATTGAAAGAGAGCTGGGCTACCCGGTCAAGGTCATCGCCACCGGCGGTCTGGGACGGGAAATTGCCCAGCACTGCCGCCGCAAGGTGGACTATGACTACAATTTGCTGCTCAGAGGCCTGTACACCATCTACGATAAGAATAAAAAGTAAGCAAACCTACCACACTACGATCAGACCGCGGCACCAAACGGGCGCGGCACGGCAGCCTGCAAGGGCGCCGTAGCATTGGCATCCGGGCTTTGGAACGATCGTATGAGGGACGTCGTTGTCCCATAAATAATTTGATGCGCTGTATCCCCAACGGAACAGCAGCAGGAGGCTTTTGTATGAATCAACCAAGCGCAACCCCCCGCGGCACCATGCCGCGCAACAAGAAAACTATTCTGTACATGACCCAATTTGCCATTCTTCTCGCACTCGAAGCCATCGTTTGCTTCACGCCGTTAGGCTCTCTTCCGGCGGTAGGGCCGATTGTAGCGACGCTATCCCACATCCCGGTCATCATTACGGCCATCCTTCTGGGAACACAGGCGGGCGCGGCGATGGGTTTCTTCTTCGGCCTATTCAGCTTTTTGGTGTGGACGTTTACACCGCCTGCTCCGACCGCCTTTGCCTTTACCCCTTTTTATTCATTGGGTGAGATACACGGGAACTTCTGGAGTCTGGTAATCTGCTTTGTGCCGCGTATTCTGATCGGCGTTGTCGCCGGTCTGACCTTTAAGCTCTTCTCAAGAGTCCTTAAAGGAAACCTGGCGGCCTATGCCCTCAGCGGTGTATTGGCCAGTCTGACCAATACGCTGCTGGTTTTGGGCGGGATCTATCTCTTCTTTGGACGATCCTATGCACAAGCGGCTGATCTGGCCTATGAGTTACTGCTCGGAGCTTTCGGTCTGACCATTCTGACCAGCGGCATTCCTGAAGCCATTATCGGCGGTGTCTTGGCTTACGCCATTTGCCGCCCGCTCAAAAAGTACGCTTTGCCCCGTTCCTGAGGATTGGTTGGCTGGT
>JAEZJA010000188.1 GCA_023415895.1 Bacillota bacterium | reverse complement strand
ATATAACACACATTACGCAAATAGAGCGATGATACCATCGAAAAGTATCATCGCTCTATTTGGTTTTTATGTTTCCTCTTCAGATGGTTTTCTGCACTTTTTACTTTCAACAAGAGTTTTGAGAAGGCTGCCGGAAACAAACAGAAGCGCTATCCACAAGGACAGATTTCCACAGTTACCGGTATTGGGACTCTCGGTTTTATTCGCATCGTCGTCAATCGTTTTCAAAAGCAATTGGCACTTATCAATAATAGCCTGAAGTGCTTTCTTTTCCTCTGGAGTGGCATTGGTTGTGTCAACTGCTTGCGCCTTTTTCATGATTTCATCAATAGTTTTCCGATCATTCGGTTTTACATTCTCCTCGCGAATGCCATCAAGCGTGTTGGAGATTCCTTGAATCGGTTTCATTGCAACGAGAACCCTAGTCGTATTTCCAGCTTGGTCGGTAGCGATAATCTCATACGTTTCCGTTTTGTTTCCGAACAGTTTATCACCGCTCAGAAATGCTTTGCCGTTCACTGTCAGTGTGACGCCATTGGGTTCCTTGGTTGTTACCATCTGCGTAGTGTAGTAGGTTTGCCCGTCTGTAACTCCAAAGATCGCAGGAGGCGTCAAATCAAACACTCCCCCATCCGAATTCACAACGACAACATTTCCGGCTTTGTCCGTAATGCGCGCATAATAGATGAATTTTTCACCATCCGCTGCCTTTTGCGTCATCGCCGCCGTATAGTCCGTCCAAGCAACGGACGACAACTGCTCTTTGGTCAGCTCTGCATCCGATTTGTACACTTCAACCTTCGATATCCCGCTCAAATCATCATGACTTGTAACAGTTACATCCACATCAGCATTGAAAAGCAAGTCAAACGAAATAGTTTTCAGGATGTTTTTCGCCGCACTGGTGTTCAATGCGACCATTCCCTCGGGTGCCCCCTTATCCAGCTTGTAGATGAGCGTTTTTTCGTAAACACTGCCGTCTGCGGCTTTGATATAGAAGGTAAACGACGTTCCGTCTGCCGTGCTTTCCTCACTGATTGTAAGGGCCGCACCGAACGAACCTGTCGGTGTCTTGCCAATGGTAAATGCGCCTTTTGCCGTAATGGTGATGTCCTCTTTATGCCACCCGTTTTCGTTGTAGTTAGGAAGGTCAATCATCTCTTTGATGGCCTCTTCCGTCGCTTGTCCGTAACGAATTTCAAACTCCTTCTCGATGCTTCCTGAATAGTTGCCCTTTAAGGTTACAACAACCGTTGCGGCCGTCCCGATATCCGTATTGTCTTTATAGCTTACTGTGTAATCAACGTCCTTCATAAGGGTTGTTCCATTTACAGCGACAACCGGATCAGGGGTAATGGCACTTGAGGTAAAGAGGTAATACGCATTCACACCGGTTAGTGAAATGCTCTGGCTTTCGTTCGCTTTGGGGGAGATCGTAAAGCTCGTTTTGGACTCACAGGCGTTGTAATCATCGGTTGCTGCAACGCTTGCCTTCACACAGTATGTTCCCGCGGTTGTCGGCACGGTGTCGGTGTAATTGCCGTTTTCGCTGTCGCAATACGTGAAGTCAGGCGTTCCATAGGCAGCGGCGGCACTCGGTGTGTTTGGGGTATCGCCGTATGTCCATCCTGCAAGTGTAAGTTCGCGGATGACATTATCCGTTGCAGCGTTTACGGTGAAGTTTATTTGTCCCCTTACCGCATTGTGGTTGGGAGCGGATAGTTCATAATACACCGCATAGGTTCCGACGTGTGTGAACAAGGGGGCGGCTATACTGGTATAGGTGCTTCCGTTATCTGTGCTGTATTTGACGGTAAGAGCCTGTGCATTTACGGTTGTTCCCATGGGGGCCGCAACCGTTTGGGCGCTTGCGTTGTAGGCTGCCGACTGCGTTTTGTTGGTTGTGTCGGTAATCGCTGTGCGGATTAAAATTGCTCTTCTTGTCACTGTTCCGGAATAGTTGCCTACAAAGGTCACCGTCACGGTCTTTGTTCCGACCGTTGTCATGTCAGAACTCCAAATGAGTGTATAATCCGTGCCGAGGGTCAGTGCCTTTGTTCCGTCCTTTACGGATACTGTCGGAGCAAAGGTATTTCCATCATAGACATAGATATCCGGAGAAATGATTACGTCTGCGACAGGGTTCCCCTCTACATCAGAAAGGGATTTTGCCTTCACTTCGAGTGTCATGGTGGTTTTCACGGGAGCCTCATTCTCTGCACCCGAAACATAATCTTCACCCAAAGGACTGTAGTGTATTGTTACAAGATAGGTTCCGACTGCCAGTGTGTCCAGATAGCTTGCGTTGAAGGTAATGGTGCCGTCGGCCGCTACGCTGTAATGATCGCTTGCAAGGACACCCGTGCCGATTTCGATTGCCCGAACCGTGTTGCCGTTGAGCTTTACCTTTGCCGTTGCATCCGTCGTGCTCGTTTTTGTAAAGAAGAACGCGGCGGTATCTGCTGCGCTGTCGGTGTAGACGACCACGCCATCCGTATTGATGATGGTTGTGTTTCCCGCATGATCCATCATTTTAGCATAAACCGAGAACTTATCATTGGCAGTTACCGAAAAAGCGTTTCCCGTTACCCATGCTGCGTTCTCGTTATAGGTTTGCCCCTCGCTCACCTTTTGGTAAGCTACGGTTACCGGCGTACTCAGGGTATCTTCTCCCGAAATGGCAATGTCGACTGTGTTCTTAAAGAAATATCCAAAGGTAATGCTGTTTAGAAAGCGTGTGAAAGGATTGCTCTTGATCGTAATTTGGCCGGTAGGCGCTACAGTATCCACATTGTAGGAGAATGTCTTGACACCGGAAATCTCGCCGGTCGAGGTTTCTTTCAGATAATAGGTTGCCTTTTTGCTTGCTCCATCCGTCTGGTCAAGGGGAATGGAATTTGCCCATGTTCCGGTTGTGCTGGCGCTGATGGTAAATCCGTCGGGAGCAGTCAGAGCAATGGAATCAACGCCAGATTTATACCAGCCGTTTGTGCCGTTTACGGCAGTCGCTGAAGCATTGATCAAGGCAAAATAAAGATTATTGCAATTTTGAATGGCATTGGCGATTTCTGTTTTTTGTGCTGCGCTTGCAGTTGTTTGATCAATGGACAGCAAGGTTGTTTTTGCTGTTAAAATAGCGTTTAAATTGCTCTCCTGAACATTGGTGACTGTCAGACCGCTGAGCGGAGCGGAAATGCTGGCGATAGTGTCCATATTCACGGTCATTGTAGCAGTAATACCCTGTAAGTCAGTTGCCACAATGGTGTAATCGGTATCCGTGTTACCGTCTAATTTTCTGCCGCTTGCAAAGTTGACGCCGTTAACAGTAATGTTTGTGATATTACGGTCAAAGGCGGTTAAAGCAGTGTCCACGTAATAGGTGCCACCGTTTTTTACTGTGTTAAACACATCACCCTTTGACACGGTAATCGTAACTGTGCTTTTACCGCTGGCACTCTGAACAAAGCCGTCGATTCGTCCACCGTCATAGTCAGAAAATTCGACG
>JAEZJA010000179.1 GCA_023415895.1 Bacillota bacterium | reverse complement strand
CCTTGACGCGGCGTATAACGTCATGTTCCACCACCGCCTCAGTGGCCACGGCTCCGCAGTCCACCGTGATTAGGCCGGTTTGCATGTATGGCCGCAGCATATCCATTATCAAAATATGGGCAACCTTAGGCTCATGGGCTAATCTTGACACCCACGAATTGCCGGGGCAGAAGCATTCTCGCTCTCCCACTTCTTTGCGAAAGGCGGCAAGTCGGCGATAATAGTCCCGTACCGCACGGCGATAGCCGGAATACCGCTTGGTTGCGCCAAACTTCTCAATCCATTTGTGCTCGTCGGGAGGCACCGCTTGGCTGGTAAGTTGTCCACCCAGCCAGGCCGTTTCCTCTGCAAGATAGACTCTTTTGCCCATGTGGGCGGCACTGATAGCCGCCTGGGTTCCGCCCAGGCTTCCGCCGATAATGGCGATATCGTATGTTGAAAATGGTTCCATGGCGTATTACTCCTTAACGGCACCGGCGGAAACATCGCTTCGCAGATAACGGAAGATGAAAGGATAGGCAATGGCAATAGGTACGATGGACATAAGCACATAGCTCATTTTGATGCCATCCCAATAAGTCAGCAGCGTGGGGTTGTTCATGGCAATCTCCATGGGGTTCTGACTTAGAAAATTCTTGATGTACATAGGCACCGGGTAGATGGTTTTGTTGGTCGTGGCATAGAGAATCGCGTTGTTGATATTGTTCCAGTATCCGATGGCGGTAAAGAAAGCCACCGTCGCTACCATGGGCTTGGCAATGGGAAGGACGATACGGAACAGAATCTGAAAGTTGTTTGCTCCATCCAGACGGGCCGATTCCTCGAGTGCGGAAGGAATGCTTTCATAAAAGCCCTTGAGCAGCAGCATATAGTAAACGTTCAGCACGGATGGCAGGATAAGAGACCAGATGTTGTCCATGAGGCCCAGAGAGTTCATAAGCAGAATTTTGGGCGCCATACCGCCGGAAAACAGCATGGTGATGATGAAAAAAACCATCATCGTCCGCCGAAGAGGCATGTCTTTCTTGGACAGAGGGTAGGCGGCCATAGCCATGACAACAACGGAAAGGCAAGTCCCGGTCACGGTAATGAACAGCGAGTTCAAAAAGGTGCGCAGAAACAAGGTGTCTTTCAGCACATAGTTGATGGCAAACAGATCAATGTTCTTTGGCAGCACGTTGATGATCTGTCCCGGAGCGGAAAGGGCGTTGGCGATAACATTTAGAAAGGGTACTGTGAAGAATACGACCAGAAGCAGGGCGACGCAGTTAGCGATTACCTGGAATACATTTTCATCGTTATATCGCCGGCAGATGTTGGGGAGCTTGAATAGGCACACCCAGCGCAGAGGATCCAGCCCTGGTGTAAGAAAGCTCAGGGGCACAACCACAATGATCACAATGGCATAGAGAAGCTCTGCCCGGTTGAATTTCAGATAGTCGATCAGCGTGCCCTCCCGTTTAAAGCGAAGGATACGCGCGGCTTGCTCCAACAGCAGAAGAAACTGCAAAGCGGCGAAGATCACATTCATTAGAAGGGTGGTCCCTTCACTGAGCCGCGCATCCAGCAGTTGATCAAACAAAAGACCTATGGAAAAAAGCACACACAAGAGCATGGCGAGGGAGATCCGGCTTGCCCTTCTCTCTTCGGGTGTATGTAAGGCTCGCAGTTTGTTATTCATTGTAGTTCCTCCCTTACCAAATGCCTTGCTTGAAGAACTTCTTGGAGAAGTAGTTGCCGCCGAGAACCAAAATCAGCGAGGCAACGGACTCGAAGAGACCTACCGCCGTCGAGATGGCATACTGGGGCATCATGGAGGCTTCTCGGATCAACCGATAGGTGTAGGTGCCAAGAATATCGCCGGTATCCTTAATATAGGGGGAATAGAAGATGAATACCTGTTCAAAACCGGCATTGAGCAGATACCCGATGCGCATGACGAACATCACGGCGATGACCGGCAGGATGCCGGGCAGGGTGATGTGGCGAATCTGCTGCCACTTGCTGGCGCCGTCAATTTTGGCGGCTTCCACCTGATTGTAGTCGAGCGAGCTGATGGCGGCCATGTAAGTGACGGTGCTCCAGCCGATATCTTTCCAGCCTGAGCTTAACACCAGAACCGCCCGGAAGGTATCTTTGTTGGTGATGAAAGCAACGCGCTCATGACCAAAAGCGGAGAGAACATTGTTTACAAGACCCATATCTTTGTTGAGAAGGGCAATAAAGATACCGCCGATCGTGGCCCAGGAAAGAAAATAGGGAAGATACATGGTGATCTCGAGAGATTTTCGGATGACTCTTCCCCTCATCTCGTGGATCATAATCGCCAGAAAGATGGGAATGGGGAACAGGATGGTGATCTTTAATGTGCTGATGATCAGGGTGTTTTTCAGCGCCTGAATAATTTCTTTGTTGGCAAATATTCTGGAAAAATTCGCGAAGCCTACCCATTTGGCGTCCAGAATTCCTTGGATTGCCGTGGAGCTGCCAAACATATTGGGATTTTCCTTGAAGGCCATTACCAGGCCGGCCATGGGAACATAGCAAAAAACGAGGGCAAAGGCGATGGCCGGAACGAAGAAAATAAAAAGGTTGCGCTGGCTCATCACACCATTTTTGCGCCCGAGCTTTTCCATTGGTTCTCTTTTTTTCATAAGCGTTTCCTTTTCCATTGATTATGGTCATGATTACGTTGGTCGGCTGTAAAGAGGGGATTGCGTGCCAGACACCTGCCTGGCACGCAATCCGGTTCTCTGCAAGAACGATGATAGGAATTATTTCGTATTGTAGGTAGTATGATACTCCCACTTCGAGTACCACTCATTGACAGAGGAAGTGATTTGATCACCGTTGCCAGCGGCCCACTTTGCACGGATGGCATTGATATCAAAGGCCACGCCCTTGTTAAACA
Organism: Bacillota bacterium; assembly: GCA_023415895.1. Classification (GTDB taxonomy): domain Bacteria; phylum Bacillota; class Clostridia; order Oscillospirales; family Acutalibacteraceae; genus Avimonas. The sequence continues at coordinate 6,707 of JAEZJA010000179.1, read as the reverse complement.
TATTCAGCACGATTTCACTCTTGGTTTGGAGGTTGGTGTTGGAGTAGTAGGTGTCGAAGGCCTCATTGGCCGGCATGACGGCAGTGGCATCATGGTAGCTGCACTTCTCGATATTGAAGTTGGAGTTGAAGAACATCTTCGCTTGGGCAGAAGTCTTGCGCACACGGCACAGCCAGTACTTGGCGTAATCCTCTTCACGGCTGCCATCCAGGAACTTGTCGGCCAAGCCCTGTTTGTCGTTGAAGGCGGGCAGAATCGGATAATAGCTGCCGTCTTTTATGGAGAAGGTCTCGCCTTCCGTACCCAATACCATCTTGAGGAAGAGATCCTTGTCGAGCTTCTTGTCGGCATAATCGATCACCGCGGCAATCTGCTCAGGTTTTGTGAACTTCGGAATGACCGTGTAGTAGGAGTAGCCATCGTTAGCTACGACGCGAACTTTGCTGGCATCTCCGGCATCCTTATCCGCCACCAGAGCCATAATATAGCCGATGGAGTCATCGGTGTAGGTGGATGTGTCCGTGCCCTTGGCGACGTTGGTGGTCTCGATCGCAAACGCGTTCCAGTGAGCTATACGGCCTGCGCCTGCGGTGCGGGACTGCAGGGACTTCACGGCGCCAGCATCATCACTGGTGGCCTGATACTTGATGAGACCATCGTCAAAGAGGCCCTTCATATAAGCGGCATAGTCTTCAAAACCGGGCTGATCGATGACATAGGTCAGTTTTCCGTTGACATCGGCCCACTCCTGGTATACACCGAAGGCGGGCATAATGTTCTCCATGTACACGCAGTTGGTATCCACGGCCATGGGATATCCGCCGGCAGGAACCTTGGTTTTGAAGTATTCCAGCATGGTTTTGAACTGTGACACGGACATCGAGTATCCGTTCTGTTCAGAGGGAAGGGGGATGGCTTTATTGGGGTTTTTCTCGTTGTATTCCTTCAGCCAGTCCAAACGATAGCAGAGAGCAACCGAATTGCAGACGTAAGCGCCCTTCAGAGGAATACCGTAGATATCTCCGTCTTTGGTGGCGGTGGACCAGCCAAACTGGGAGATCTGTTCCTTCAGGTTGGTGGACGCGTTGACGTATTCGGTAATGGGGGCCAGAGCGTCCATGGCCAGCAGGGTGTAGAATTCGTTCTTGCTGACTTTCACGGCCTGATAGTCCTGCTTGAGCATGAAAACATTGGTGATGGCTGTTTCCATATCTGTGGCGTCGGCGGGCTGCTGGACATATTTGACGTTGTAACCGGTGGCCGTGTTCAGCAACTTGGAGGTATCGGAGTCGTTAAGCTGTTCATCCGTCACGCCTGCGGCGATGCCGAAGATGTTGAAGCTGCTGACCTTTTCATAGTCTGCCAGTTTCTTGGTGGGAGCCGCGGTTGTATTGTCCACAGGATTGGCTGTGGATGACGGGGTGGTATTGGTGCCGTTGCAGCCAAACAGACCGGCAGTCATCAGAAGCGCGAGTACCAGTGCAAAAGCTTTGGTGGTCTTCTTTTTCATGAATAATCCTCCTTTTAATTTAAGCCAATATATAGACTCGTTTGTCAGCGCAGAACCCCGGGAGTCGCCATGGTGTTCCACAGATTGTAGTGGACCGCATCCGGCTCCTGTTGTCCCACGTAGGCAAGCGGAAGTCTCTTTCCATCCAGCTCCTCAATGGTGCTGATGCGTCCATCGAGCAGCGCTTGTATGAGTTTCTTTGCATAGAGCAATCGTTCTCGGAGGGCGGAAATGTGAATTTGCTGCACCTCAAATCCCAGCATTTTGTTTTCCAAACGCCATTGATACTCGAAATCTTCATAGAACACTTCAAGTCTGTGCAATGTTTCAGGGATCGTCACCGCGGCGATCTGGTTCAGGGCTTGACGGTCTGCGGCCCGATAGGCTTCATAGAGTTTTAAACTCAGATCGGCTTTTTTCTCTAAAAGGGAGCAAAGACTGGAAAGTGACTGGAACAGGGGACTCTGAGCCGTTCCCTTTGCTGAGATGGCCCCCAAATCTTTGGCAAGCCGTTCGTAGCGCTTGCCTGCTTCGGGAAGGATGGCGGAATCAAAGGTACCCAGCAATACATCGTTATAGAGCAGATACTTGCTGGGGTTGGCATGGCAGTGTTCTGTCTTTCCGAAGATCTGGTTAGGCGCATCCACCTGCATGTATTCCGTAAAGCTCAGTCCGGTCAGTATGCGGAAGGCTTCTTCCCCTTCACCCGGCTGGGGTATCACGGCTGCCTGTCGGTAAGCCGCTTCGGCATAGCGGAAGAAGCAGGGCAGTACGGAGAATCCGCTGGCTTCGCCGCCGTTGTCGCCCCAGCAGGTCACCATGAAATCATGGATGCCGTTGTCACGGCAGGCACGGAAAGCCGCATCTCCGGTTTGAAGGCTGAACCCGTTTTCGGGAGCAAAACCCGCCCACTTCCAGGCACCGGCAGCGAAACCGACCGTTGAAGACATCCGGCGGTGCATCTGCAGGTTGCTGAAATAATGGTCGTAATCCTTCGAATAGTAATCCCAATAAACCAGCTCCACTCCCTGAGGAATGAGGGCAAACAAGGCGGGATCCACCTGATCTTCTTTGAGAGTATAGGCGCCCTTGGAGAGCAAACGAAAAAACATGTCGCTCCACATCATGGGTTGGAAACCATGCTTTTTTAAAATGTCCATTACCCGTTCCAGATGACGGGTCAGAATGGGAAAGCGCTCCTCGTAACCATGCTGGTCGAGGTATTTCCCGAGCCCCACCATGTGTGCTTCGTCCATACCGATATGTATCCTGCGGGAGGAGAAGCAGCTGGCCGCCGAGGCGATGATATGTTCAAGGAATGTGTAGGTATCCTCATTGCCCACCAGAAGGATGTCGTTGAGGTCGATGATGGAATCGTACCGGGGATACCGTGTAATCTGGTTGATATGCGCCAGCGTTTGAATACAAGGTACCAGTTCCAGTCCAAAGAGACGGCAGTAGTTGTCAATCCTTTGAATTTCCTCTTTGGTATAAGCTCCTCGCTGATACCCGAAGTAAGGCTCTTCCGGCACTTCCAGCGTATCCTCTGTATAGAGCTGCAAGGCGGTATAGCCGCAAATCGTGAGAATCCGAATCATATTTTCCAGCATTTCAGGACGCATGACGGCATTGCGGGAACAATCCAGCATGACCTCCAAATTTCGAAAACAGCATTGTTCCTTGACGTTACAGCATTTCTGGGGCTCTTGCCGCAGCATCAGAAACCAGGCTCTCCCCAGTTCCCTTAAGCCGCTGCAGGTTACCGTGATCTGTTCAACGGTTTTGTGCACATGAATGCCCGTTCCCGAAAAGGAAAGGTGTACCGGGATGCCCTCCAAGCCAAGGCGAAAAGGCAGCGACTTTTGAAGTTCTGTCAGCGCATCCATGACCGGCTCGGTGGTAATGACTTGATATGTACTCATGGCTTACCTCTCAAGATTCAGTATCTTGCGCAGTGTTTTCTCCAACCCGTCGGCCATGAAGGCAAAGCCAAGATCCGTTGGGTGGGTCAGATCGATGGTCGTATCCTCCCCGTTGTCCGGCAGAAGTGTCCGCCCATCCACAAAGTAGGCGCGTCCGCCGAAATCCTGGTTGATTCGTTGTACGGTATCCTGTTGAAAACGCCTGATGGCTTCCCGACGAAACGCCCGTTCCTTGTTAAGGCTATCGAGCAGATGGGGGATGCGGGAGACCACGAGAAGCGGAACGGCGGGATGCTTTTTCATGAGGCAGAGAAGGAAGGACTCCAGCGTTTCTTCAAGCTTCCCGTTGAGACCGGCATTGGCTTCGTAGTCTATCAAATACAGCAGCGGGTTGTCGATGCCCGCCAGCGTATCGGCGACTTCCATTTCCCCCAAGCCGTTGCCTGAAAAGCCATAGTTGAGCGTTTCCACATTGAGCCTTCGGCTGAGAATGTTTGCGTAACACATGCCCGGTCGGCTGGCGCTGGCCCCCTGGGTGATGCTGGTTCCGTAAAAAACCAGCTTACCCTCCATTGCGAAAGGGGAAGGAGGAGCGATAATCGCCTGCTCATCCACACCGATTTTGATCTGTTCCACATGGCAGTACAGCGGAAAGAAAATACGGTATTCCAACATGGGTTGCTCATTCGATGATTCTGAGGGCTGAGCAAGACTGCTTTGGTGAAGTGCTTCCAGAATATCCGGCTGCACGAGAACGCACGTATATTGTTTGGCACGGTTTGAAAAAAACGTCAATCCGGCAAAATGGAGGTGATTTGCATCTTTTCCGACATAACAGTCAAAGCCGCATTGACTGCAAGGCGTCATGTTCAGCATGTTGGGAGCGTTTTTTAAAACCACATGAATGGAAAGATGCGATGTATCCGAGCGGAAGGCGATCTGACCGCCGGCGGTATGGCTGCCAAGCTCGAGAAGATTTATGTTGACGGGACGCAGCTTTCTCTGGTCGGATTGCGTCAGCCTGTCAAACGCGCCTCGTTCCTGAAAGCCGTTTAAGCCGGTGACCCGGAAACCGGGACTATCCAAAGCAAGAAAACAAAGTCCATCGCTTGATAGCGAGGATTGGTTCATATTCTTATCCAAACCGTTGATCTTGGCCACAGATGTCCCGACCTTTATTAAATGTAAAAATTTTTCCTAAATTTCGTAAAAAATAAAAATATTTTTTTATTTCGCTCTTAGTATAGCACAGTTGTATTAAATGTCAACCACAATTTTTAAGTATTGCATATTTTTTACTAAAAGCTATTTTTATTTAAAGAAATTATTTTTTATTGACAAAGGAAGATTGTGGTATATAATGAAGGCGATCCAGACAAAAATGGAGGGAATAGGATGCATTTTGCAACTTTAGATGTGGGCGGCACGGCACTCAAATATGCACTATTTTCCGACGAAACTCTTCTCTATTCCGGAGAAACGCCTTCCAGAGCGAAGGAGGGCGTAGAGGCGATGCTGGAAGCTATGTACGGAGCCATTGATGGTATGGTGCAGCATGGACCTATCAGCGGCATCGGTATCAGCACTGCCGGACAGGTGGATGCCCTGAATGGGGTGATTGTCTATGCCAACGAAACGATGCCGGGGTACCGAGGAACACATCTTTCTTCTGTGATGCACGAACGCTATCATATTCCCGCCTTCGTTGAGAATGATGTTGATGCTGCCGCTTTGGGCGAAGCTCGTTTTGGAGCCGGCCGGGGGCTGAAAGATTTTCTTTGTCTGACGTTTGGGACAGGCGTAGGGGGAGCTATCATTAGTTCGGGCCAACTGTACCGCGGGCAAAGGGGAGTGGCGGCGGAATTCGGCCACATCCTGACGCATCCCGGCGGGCGGCTTTGCAGCTGCGGCCATCAGGGCTGCTATCAGCAATACGCCTCCGTGTCTGCCCTTCTGGAAAATGCCAAAGCCGCGAGGCTGCCATGGAAGGACGGCCATTCGCTCTGCCGTGCCTACCATTCCGGCGACCCGGACGCCAAAGCCTTGCTGGATTCCTGGATAGTGGAGATCAGCTACGGGCTGATCAGCCTGATCCATATCTTTGCCCCCGACACCATCCTGATCGGAGGGGGCATCTCCGCAGAACCAGTAATTGCGCATTCACTGCAAGAGCACATACGCAAGGGCGTAGTGGATACGTTTCTTCCGGTAACACTGCGGCAAATGCAGCTGGGCAATCTGGCAGGTGTACATGGTATGCTCAGCGTTCTGTTGGAGTCTTCGCTGCATGAAGCATAATAAAAATCCACCGGCGAATGAAGCCGGTGGATTTTTATTCATCGGAAGGTCCGTGTTACAACGCATCGCACCTTCATATAGTATTGTCATGGAGTGAAAGTGATGAGCAGAAAAAGACCTCTGAGGGATTATGTCATACAATAGCTCATGATTTACTGAATTATTTCAATTCAAAACAGATTTCGGTAAAAGGACCGCTTTTCCCCTGAAAACATCCACCGCCTCAGTTGCCAATCGCTCCGGCGAACCGGATTATTCTGCAGCTGCCCATCTTTTCATAGGCATTGCGGTTTTGAATAACAGCATCGTCTGACCGATTATTCAGCCAGACGGTGCTTTTCTTCTTCCTCCAGCAGCCGGTAGGCTACTTTTCCGACCATTGTTCTGGGCAGGTCGTCACGGAACTCGATCTCATGGGGCATGGCGTATCTGGCGATGTGCAGGGCACAGTAATCCAGAAGTTTCTCTTTTGTTTCGTCGTTGGCAGCAACGCCCGGCATCAGCACGACAAACGCCTTGACCCGGTGCATTTTGTAAGGGTCGGGTACGCCGATGACGCAGCTCATGTGAACCAGCTCATGGGCATCCAGAATCGTCTCGATTTGTCCTGGATAGATGTTGTAGCCTGAGGAAATGATCATGCGCTTGCGTCTGCCCCGGAAGTAGACAAAGCCCTCGTCATCCATCATGCCGAGGTCGCCTGTATAGACCCAGGTCAGACCGTCGGCGTGCTTGCGCAGCGTTGCGGCGGTTTCTTCGGGTTGATTGATGTATTCCTTCATGACGGTCGGCCCGGCCAGCACGATTTCGCCCACCTCGCCGTAAGGCAGCTCTTCTTCCGTGCCCGGCTTGACAATTTTGAAGGCCATATCGGGGAAGGGAATGCCGATGCTCCCCGGTTTGGAATAATTGGGAGGCGTGAGGCAGGAGGCGTTGACACATTCGGTCATGCCGTAGCCCTCCCGGATGCAAACGGG